>NZ_JBCEWQ010000064.1:0-46258 GCF_038448545.1 Streptomyces sp. CLV115 | reverse complement strand
TGGCTTCACGGCTTCCGACGCCTACGTGTCCGCTGGGAGCGACGCGACGACATCCATGAAGCCTTCCTCGGCCTCGCCACCTGCCTCATCACCCACCGACACGTCCAACGCCTTTGTTAGGACCTCTTAGCCACCTCACCGCATACTAACCTCGGGCTTTCATGACGATTGCTCGCGCAGGCTTATGGCCGGTTGCTTTCACCGGCTGTGATCTGGGCTGTTGCATCTCGGCCCGGTCATAGTCCTGGCCCCAGTGCTTTCACCTGTTGAGTGACGCATCCATCCGGCGTGTAACAGCTGACAGGCTGTGCCCATGGACATGGAGGCGCTCAGCGCCGATGACTACGAGTCGGTGCATCGGGCCAGCCGAGGTTTGGCGGCGCGATACGGGATGGTGACGCTCAACGCCATGATGGAGGCGTGGGAGGCGTTGGTGCAGGATGTCGAAGAGGGCTTCGACGCCGAACAGGTCTGGGAGTACGGGAACATGCTTCGTTGCCGCAGGTGGCTGGCGGAGGCATGGCCTGTGTTCACGGACAGGATTCGGGCCGTGAGGCAGGCGGAGCTCGACGCGCTGGATGCCCGCTTCCAACTGGCTACCGTGCCGCTGCGAGGCCAGGCGGACGATGCGCGGTGGCATTCGCGGCGACCGCTTCTGATCGTCGGCGACACGTTGCTGGAACTGCCAGGATCCTGGGTCCTGTGACACGTGCGAGCTGATGTCCAACCACCGGTCAGATCACCGGAGAGTGCCTCTGAACTGGGAAGATAGGGCTCTTCTAGGGTCCTGTCCGCCCCAATGAGAGGCACTCTCCAGGTGAGGAAGCGTAGCGCGTCGTACCCGCGTGTCCGTATCGAGAGTGGCGGTCACGGGGTGGTCTCTCAGGCCGGGGGTGTGCTGCTGGTCGAGACCGCCCGCAAGAGTGGCCTGGATACCGCGATATCGGCCGCGCTCGTTCCCTGGCGACGTCCTCGGGCGGTGCACGATCCGGGCAAGATCCTGTTGGATGTGGCGCTCGCCGTCGCGCTGGGCGGGGACTGTCTGGCCGATGTCAGCATGCTGCGGGCCGAGCCTGCCGTATTCGGGCCGGTGGCCTCCGACCCGACCGTCTCCCGTCTGGTCGACAAACTGGCCGCTGCTGGGCCGAAGGCCCTGGATGCGATCCGCACTGCTCGGGCCGATGCCCGCGAGTACGTATGGAAACTGGCCCGGAACCAGGCGCCGGACAGGGACGGTCACGTAATCGTGGACCTGGACGGCGTGCTGGAACTGGCACACTCCGAGAAGCAGGACGCCGCCGCCACTTGGAAGAAGACCTACGGGCACCATCCGTTGATGGGCTTCGTCGATCACGGACGCGGCGGCACCGGGGAGCCGGTGGTCGCCCTGCTGCGGCCGGGGAACGCAGGCTCCAACACCGCCGCCGACCACATCACCGCCACCCGGCTCGCCTTGGCCCAGCTTCCCCAGCAGCATAGGCGCGGCCGGTCCACACTGATCCGCACTGACTCCGCCGGCGGCACCCACGAGTTCGTGGCCTGGCTCGCCCAGCGCGGGAGGTGGCTGTCTTACTCGGTCGGGATGACCATCACCGAGCAGATTCACCAGGCTGTCCTGAAGGTTCCCGACTCCGCCTGGACGCCGGCCGTCGAACCGGGCGGCGAAGTCCGCGACGGCGCCTGGACCGCCGAGCTCGACGGCGACGTCCTCAAGGGCTGGCCGCAGAGGATGCGGCTGATCGTCCGCAAGGAACGGCCCCATCCCGGAGCCCAGTTGCGTTTCACCGACGCCGACGGGCTGCGGCTCACCGCATTCGCCACGAACACGGCAGACGGGAAGGTCGCCGACCTCGAACTGCGGCACCGTCAGCGCGCGAGGGCCTAGGACCGCATCCGGGCCGCACGGGCCACCGGTCTGCGGAACCTGCCCCTGCACGACACGGCGCAGAACCAGATATGGCTGGAGATCGTCCAGCTCGCCCTCGACCTGCTGGCCTGGCTTCCGATGCTCGCCCTGATCGGCAAACCCCGTCTCTGGGAGCCCCGCCGCTTGCGGCTGCGACTATTCTCCGCCGCCGCCCAGATTGTCACCACCGCCCGCCGCCGACACCTTCGGTTCGGCCGTCACTGGCCTTGGACCGACGTGATCACCAATGCGATCCAGCGACTCGCGGCTCTCCCGAACCCTGGCTGACCAGCAGCGTCACCCGCCCCAACGAGCCTGATCACTCCGCCGGAAATCGTGGAACCCGGCGCCCACCCGACGCGACAGCCGGGCCCCCACCGCACCCGCAACCATCCACGAGACCGGAACGGCCCGCCGGATAACCCGACGGGCCGTCATGAAAGATCGAGGCTAACGGATTTGATGGTGCCGATATTTCAGAGCCTGGATTAAGGAATGAGCGAAATATATGCGGCGTTCACGTAGCCGGTGACACCCGTCGTGGTGTCCTTGAGCTTGACCCAGTTGAATTCGCCGTTGACGTTCTCACCCCGAACGCTGGCGAGGAAATTCGCCTTGTGGCTCTTATAGGCGAGGCCGAGCGAGGGAGACTTCGTCGTGGCCTCCGCTCGAATATTAACGCCATCCTGAAGGAACTTAACATGATCCAACGAGACCACAGCCGAGGCGGTGATTGCGGACGGCGCAGAATTCGAAAGGGCGCCTGCGGCTGGTGCCGAAATAGCGAGTGCAGAGCTGGCCATGACGCCAACAACAAGCATGGTTGACCTTTTGACCTTCACGACAGCCTCCTATTTGATCCCTCTTACCGAGTGCGATTGGAACGCTAGCTTGAAAGATCAAAAACGGCAATGCCAGGTGCAAGTTTTAAGTCATGGGATGGACATCACGCCACCCGACAGGATCCACCCATTGATAACGTTTAGCAACCTTTCTCCCTCCAAGGTCATTTGTGCGATTTTCCCGTATGCCCCGACTGAGGCGCCCCGAAGTTCTCGGACAGGGATCCAACAGGAGGGATCGAAGGGGAAACAGCACGCGGCGCGTCCGAGCACATACACGCCAGGGTTCCATGAGGAAGTGGTCCAGATGGCGTTGAAATCCAGCAAGCCCATTCCCCAGGTGGCCCGGGAAATTGAAGTGAATCCCGGGACACTCCACAACAAACTGGTTCATCGAGCTCGTGCACGGTTGGCGGTGAGACGTCGAAGGGCCGGTGGGGCCGCGGTGCTCACGTCTACCGATGCCGAGCCAGGATCCGGTCTGCGGTCTGCGGTCTGCGGTCTGCTGCAGGGACAGCAGACCGGCGACGGCTTGGACAGTGTCGTCCATGTGCTCGCGGCGGCCGAGTTGACGGGCCAGCGCCCTCCAGTTCTTCAGGTGGGCGATGCCGTTGCCCAACCCGGACGCGGCGCAAGGAGTGAGCCTTACGCCGGCGCTCGTACATCTCCTCGTACCACTCCGGGGCATTCTTCTTGAACTTGCGGTGCGGTGGCGTCACGACGCGTCCGCCGGTCTGTGCTCCGAGTCCCTGGTAGCCGACATCGGCAAGGATCTCGACCGCGGGACCGTCGGCCAGGAGCTTGACCAGCCCAAACTTTCGGGCGTGGGTGACGTCCGCGCAGCTGCCTGGTTCGGTCGGGCTGCAGAACAGCAGCCGCCCGTCCCCGTCGGTGAAGACCATGGCCTTGACGGCGTTCTGCTTGCCCTTGCTGGAGATGAAGCGATCCCGGTCCTTGCGCATTTGGGCCGCGTTTCCTACGAGCTCAGCGTGTTGGTGAGGTGGGGCCCGACGCAGCCCACGATCACCCTGCCGGCACCCTCGCCCCGCATGCCTTTCGTGTCGTCCAGGAAGTAGACACGCGGCGCGATCTGGCCGCGCGTGGCGAGCTTCATGTGCGCCTGCATCTCCACACACTGTCGGCCAGGCACCGTGAACAACGGTGCTCCGTGAGCTGCCTGCCCCTGAAGGCGGCAGGTTCGGCTGGGGCTACAACGGCACCGGCACTGGCAACGCGGCCGCCGTAATCCTCGCCGACGCCGTCGAGGACGAGGACGACGTCACCGGCTTCAATGCCGAGGGCACCACCGTTGTCGCCGGCCTGAGGATCGGCCCGAAGGGTGTCATCCCCAAGGGCACGATCGCTCCTTCGGACGCCAAGCCCGTCACGAACTCGTATACGCCGTCTACCAGCACGCTGCCTGTCGGCTGAGTGGGCACAAGCCCTGTCACGATCAAGCCATTCATACTCGCCCCCTCGCTGGGACTCCACCTCGTACCTGCGCAACTCCACGGGAGCAGGCAAGCCTGCCAACAAGGGGGATCGACCTTCAGTATGAAGGCCCCGCTCGGGTACAGCTCCCAGCTTGGCGCCCCGGAGAAGGCCGTTGCCGATCACATCAAGTTGGCTTTCACGAACCCCAAAGCGACCAAGCCACTCAACGCGCTCAAGGTCGTCCCCGGGGACTCCGCCGCCCAGCCCTTGAGCCGCCTCTACCTCGACAAGAAGCGGGCCGCTCGCAATCGGTCAGCCGCGATCCGCGAGTGCAAGCGCTACTGGGCCAAAAAACTAAGCTGCCGGAGGCAGGCAGTGCGACGAATTCCCCTTCGCCTACGAAGGATCCGCCCTTGAGGAGTACGACATCCACGCAGAGAGGGAGAACTACTCCGCGATGCCCCTGGACGGCGATCAGAACAATGCCACCGGAATTCTGCTCGCCGGTTCCTACACGAACAACCGCATGCTTGACGGTCCGGAAGACGGCTTCATCGTCAAGATCAACTGCCTGAGGATGCGCGCTCACCCCAAGTATTACCCCTTGGGGCGAGCACGCTTCGTCAGCGCTGGAGCCAGAAGTCGACGACGTACTTCTCCACGCCGTAGGCGACCCCTTCTTCCTCGGACACCCGCTTGGCCTCGGCCCGACCCGAACAGCTCACCCGGACCCGCCATCGGCCCGGGGCGCCCAAGCTGATCAGATCGGGCAAGCGGCCATGGACCGTCGACCAGATCGCAATATCCCCGGTGGCCGATTCGAAGTCGACCTCACCCTGCTCGTCCCAGGGCCCGCCACCCGTCTCCGGCTCCATGTCCCAGACCCGCACCCGCATCTCGGCGTCGTGCGTATGCGCGCCGCTGTACACATCAATCCTGCGCGCGTGCTGGGTCAGGAAGCCACCTCGCTCATATTCCTGGGCGTATGGCACCGGGACCAAGCTGTCGTCCGACTCCTGGAAAGCGAAACTGTTGAAGGAAACACTCACGTCAAGCACGTGTTCTCGAACCGATAAGGCCACGAAAGCACTCCGTTCCTCGATCAGGCAGGAAAGATGAAACGACACTCCAAAGCGTGTCGCAGAAGGCTGCGGGGTGGGTATTCCCCCTGTATGGGCGGGATGTTGCGGGCTGAGCGAGAAGCCGCGGCGCCGTGACGTCGTCCTGCGGATCTTTCACCACCTCTTCGCCAGTAGCGCCGCGGGCCTCAACTCCTACGAGTGCGACGCCCTGCGGACCTGGCTCACCGAAACCGAGGTGCCGACAGCGTCCACCGCGTGGCGCGAGGACCCGCTCGACACCACCCTGGTGCGGCTGGAGACCAGCGTCACCGAGGGCAAGGGCACGAAGTGGATCGCCGTGACCACCGCCCGCACCATTATCACCGCCCTCCTGATCATCACCGCCGTCCTGGACGCGCCTGGCAGTTCCAAGGCGGAGAGCGCTCCTGCGCGCTGTCGACCAACACTTGGACGGGTGGGAGACCAACCCCTGGGGCATTGAGGCCCGACGGTACGGAACCGGCCCCCGCTACCGTGCCGAGGTCCTCAAGGTGACGGGCCGTCCGACCGTGCTCTCCGAACGCGGAGGACTCTTCGGCCTCAACCACACCCCGCCTCCGGCCACCGGGCCGGGCGACGCGGTAGGCAGCACCGGCCGACCAACGCGCCCAGTACGTCCCGCAGACGCGGGACGACTGTTCACTGGGGGCTCCGGCGTCGATGTCGTTCGGGAATCCGCGCAAGGGGCGGACTACACGCGCCACAGTCCGGGGAAGCGGCCGTAGTCGGCGTCGCCGGGGTGGGCAATCGACTCCATGTGCTCGGGCGGGATGGCGGGGCGGTGGAAGACCTCGGCGTGGGCGGGCCGGTTGTCGAGGGATCTTGCCGACGAAGAGGTTCGGCAGAGCGGTGAACACCAAGTGGGCCCGCGGATCAGACAGGTCGACGAGCGCCGTCGCCACAGCGGGCCTGCGCAAGCTCCGCAGGACGCCCGCCAGATTGGGGTCCTGCTCATGGGAGCGTAGAGGCTCTCGCCGCGCCAGTGGCCCAGCAGGCGCCAGAACCCGTCCGGGTTGTCAAGGAACGCGGCCGTCGACAGGGCCAGGCAGATCTGTCCCTCGCGCATCCCCCAGCTCTTCGCTCCGGGAGCAAGGCTGTGCTTCGCCCTCAGCGCGGCGTACTGCTCGGCCGACAGCAGACCACGCCGGTGTACTTCGAGCAGCAGGCCTTCGACCAAGTCCCCTTCCAACTTGCGCAGCCCCTGCCCCCGGATGCCGTCTACTTCGTGGTCGAGGAGACGGGTGCAGTGCCACGCGCGCACCAAGTGTCCGTCCAAGAGCCGGTGTACCTCGTCGTCGTACTCGTACAGCGACAGATCCTGGTAGTTGGCCTGCCCGTGCGCGCGGCCTCCCGGGCGAGTTCGTCCATGAGTTCGGCCAGTGAGGCGGGCCAGGTGGCCGGGGCATCGGCGTCCACGACAGGACGCCTGGGCAGTGTCATCGTCATAACGACCAGCATGGCGCCCGGCACCGACAACCGGCGGCGGGAAAACGCCGGCCCCTCTCCGGTCACCGGCAGGGTGCCCTGCGCTGTTCGGCGGTACGGGCACAGCGCTGCTCTGAGCGAAGGCGGGGGTCAGTCCCCAGAACATCGATGAGATTGGCCAGGTTCTTCAGGGCGCGGGCGGAGGCGCCGCGAGCGGCTGGAACGGGCGCTGCATGTGGCCGAGCCGCCGGGGTTGTGACTGAGCGCTTCATTTGGCGGATGAGGCGAGAGCCGGCCGGTCGACCGGTTCCCCACAGCGACTCCAGGGCAGTATTTCGCGCGCCCTGCGCACACCCGGCACCCTACGATGCCCGGTACGGCTGCCGGCGAGGGGCGGGAATGCGTAAGAAGACCAGGGACGGGACCGTGCCGGCGATGCGGCTCGCGGGAGGTGCGCCGCTTCGGACCACGCTCGATATCGCCGACCCCAGCGACTGGCTCGCGCTGGACGCGGGCGTGCGTGAGGTGGACTGGTACCGCTCGCAGTCCCTGCTGGAGTGGGAGCATTCCACGCCGCTGCCCGTCGACTCGAATCAGCTCGACGAGTCTCGGCTCGCACTTGCCCTGTGCCACCGTGACGGGTGGATCCGTCAGGAGGCGGTGCAACGGTCGGCCCGGTACCCCGGTCTGCTGCCGTTGATCGTGATCCGTTGCACCGATTGGGTCGGCCCAGTGCGTGACCGCGCCCGCCGGCTGCTGCGCGAGGTCCTGGACGTCGATTCTGCCCTCGCCCTCGCGCCGCTGATCCTGCGCGTCGGCGACCGTGACAGAGGCGCCTTTGGCGTCGAGTCACTCGAAAAGGCCATGCACCGGGCCTCCCACCGACAGCTCGCGGCTCTCTTCACTGCCCCCGACCGAACCGTGCGCCGGTTCGCGTACCGGTGGGCTGTCGACAGCCGGCTGCTCCGCCCTGCCGAGCTGGCCCGCGCGGCCGCCCAGGACGAGGACACCGTGGTCCAGGACCTGTGTGCCACAGCGGCGCTCTCGACTCTGAGTGACGAGGAGGCCTACGAGTACGTGCTGGCGCCCTTGCTGACCGCGCGCAACCCGCGTACCCGCTCGGCCGGTGTCACCGCGCTGCGGCGGGCGGGGCGGTCGGAGCAGGCTGTGCCGTTCCTCAGTGACCGGTCCGCGCTGGTGCGCGCTTGCGCTCGGTACGTCATACGACAACACGCAGGCGATCCGGCGGCCTGGTACCGGCAGCGGTGCACGGCCCCGGACGACGCCGAGTTGCCGCCTGGTGCGGTCATCGGGCTGGCCGAGTGCGGGGACCGGGCGGATGCGAAGCTCCTGTGGTCCTTGCTCACGCACCCGGCGGCCGGGGTGCGGGCGCGGGCGGTGGCCGCGCTGCGTGCGTTGGACAGCACGGACGCGGAGCGGCTGCGGCCACTCCTCGACGATCCTGCCGCCGGTGTCGTGCGCGAGACGGCCGTCGCCCTGCTGCCATCGGCAAAGGAACTGCCCGCCGACTGGCTACTGGACCGCATCAGCGCCGAGCGGCCGCGGCACGTTCGG
The DNA here is from genome assembly GCF_038448545.1 of Streptomyces sp. CLV115. Lineage (NCBI taxonomy): Bacteria > Bacillati > Actinomycetota > Actinomycetes > Kitasatosporales > Streptomycetaceae > Streptomyces > Streptomyces sp. CLV115. The sequence goes on along the minus strand of NZ_JBCEWQ010000064.1, from coordinate 37,955 downwards.
CTCGCCGCGTTCCGGCTGCTCGACGCGCGCGACGGGGTAGCGGCATTGCGGGCGGCGGTCGGGCTGTTGGAGGACCCGGATGTGAAGCTGCGCACCTGGGCAGGGCAGGCGGTGCAGCGGTGGCATCCCTCGGAGGACGTACGGCACTGCGGCGCGGAGGTGGGGGAACTGCTCGACCGGAGCCGACACCTTTTCAGCGACTACGTGCTGCGGCAGCGTAAGAGGGAGGCAGGTGCGGGCAGCTGAGTACGCCTGCGGACGCACAGGGGCCGGCAGGTCCCGATGGCCGGTGGAACCGGACACCGGCCCGAACCACACTCGCCGGCCAACTGGAGCCCTCAGTAACAGGAGCTGTGACTGAGGACCTCGGCCGGCCGGCTGAGCCGGCGCAGCTCGACCTGGGTGGCGGGTGTGCCGGGCGGGGTGGACCAGAATGGAAAGACGTTCACCGACCCGCGCCTTTGCATGGCCGTCGTCGACCGCCTCACCTTCGACAGCAACGTCATCGAGACCGGCACCGACTCCTACCACCTCGCCACCACCCGCGCTCGCGCTCGCGCTGAACAGCAGACGCCACATGAGCCAAGGCGAAGCGCCCCTCATCCATCGCTGCCAAGACTCCCGAAGACACGAGCGACCCACTGATCCATCCGGGCCTCGAAGTCCGACGCCGACGTGATCCCCGAGGCCGGCAGGCAACCAGCGTCGTCAAGGTCAGCGACGAAGTCCACATCGGCCCAGCCGCCACGGAACAGCACGACCGACAGCACGGCCTCCGCCGGACCGGATATCACCACGCCAACCGAGTCCGGATCATGAACCTGAGCCCTGTCGGTCTCCAGCGGCTGAGGCCAGGACGCCTCCGCATCCCTCCATGTCACCCGGCCCACTTCAAGGCCGGCCGACATCCAGCCCGCCGTCCGCTGAGCCAAAACGACAGCCGCCTCGTGGAGATCAACAACTCTGTCCATGAGGGGATCATCCCTCATGGACAAAACTCAGGGCCCAGCCCGAAACCCCCTACGGCGACTCCCCTGTTCCTACTTCTCATCAACATGTTCGTGATCGTAGACCTGCGGTCGTTCCCAGAGTGCGTCGACAGCCGTTCCTGCTTCTGACCTACACAGCCAGGCGGCGAACTGCTCGGCGGTGCGCTCGCCGGAGGCCGCACGGCGCTGCAACGCCTCGGGCGAGAGCCGGTCCCCCGACCAAACCACAAGGTCGCCGTCGAGGACCAGGCCCTGCGGCAGCTGCCCGGCGGCGGTGCCCGCATCAGGGAAGTGGCCCTGGATCAGACTGCCGCGCCGCGACTGCAAAGGCACAGGGCCACCCGGTCTCGCGGGCCTGGTTCAGACGGCGCCGTTCACCACCCCGGGCAGGCCACGTCCACGGCGAGGACAGCTGCCCCGGATGCGACGGCAGCCGTGGGCCGGCCAGGCACGACTGGGAGGCCCGGACGCGCACCATCACCGAGATTCAGCCGCACATCGGCAAGTGGTTCGACCGCGGCGTATGGACCCGCGCCGTCAACGACGCGGGCTGCACCGCCACCCGCCGCTGAAGTCAGCGCGCAGGGACTGGCAGGACGTTGCGGATGGTCAGCGTAGAGCACCGCGCCTTCCTCCTGGAGCTCCTCGCCGATGCCGAGCCGTCGCTCCAGGTTGTTCCGGCGACCGACGACCGGGACGTTGCCGTGCTCTGGTACGACACCCTGCGCGACCAGGACATCGAAGGAATCGTCCGCAAACGTGTCGTCGTGCGGCGCGCCTTCGCCAACGCCCTGGTTGGCTCGCAGCTGATCGCGGTGTCGGCCGGCAGCAACCGGGCCAAGGGCGACAAGGACCCCGGTAAGTGGAAGCCATCGCTGCAGTCGTACTGGTGGCCCTACAGCCGCGCCCGGATCAGGGTGAAAGTCACCTGCTGGCTCACCGCCAACCCCGCCGAGGCCAAAGCCCTCTCCGAGTGCTCGACACCTGCGCCGCCTGACCTGCGCCACCTGATCCCGCCGGCCGGCGGCGCTGACCAGGGCCTGTCCGATGGGTCATGGCCAGGCCCTAGCCTTGTCCCGGTCGGGCGCGGTTCGTGTCAGCTGCAAGAGGCAGTAGCTACCCTCGCCCGTCCCGAACGAAGAGTGTGCAGGCACCATGAGGCTGAACGATCTGCGGGACCCGAGCGCGAACCTGGGCCTCTGGAATCCGCAGGCACCCGGTGCCGCGTTGTTCGACGCCGTCGACCGCGGCGACATGGCAGCGGTTCAGGACCTGCTGGCCGACGGTGCAGAGATCGATGCACCCGACCCTCGCTCGCCGTTCTTCGACGGCCAGACCGCATTGATCAGCGCGGCGAACAATGGCCTCGGCGACATGGTACGGCTGCTGCTGTCCGCCGGCGCGGACATCAACGCACGCTCCGCATCGGGCTGGACGGCACTCATGCGGGCGTGCAACGCCGATCGGCTCGACTGTGCACGCGTACTTCTTGATGCGGGAGCCGAGGTCGGGGCGCGCAACGGCGAAGGCTACAGCGCTCTCGGACGCACCCGGACCACCAACGTGGAGCTGATGCGGCTATTGGTAGAACGAGGCGCGGATTAGGTGTTGTCTACACGGCTGACGGGTGGGTGTCCGTCCAGCGTGGTGTGGCAGGGGCGGTGGTTGCAGGTGTGGAGGAGGTCTGTCAGGGCTTCGGTCCGCTCGGTGTTGGTCTGCGGCCGGTAGGCACGCGTGAGCTTGCCGGTCGCGCCGGGTTCGGCGAGGGCGGCCTTCCAGGCCAGGCCCTTGCGGTAGCACCAGGCGTTGTCGGTCAGGACCCGCTCGATGCGGAGCGGAATCCATCCTCCCGGGCACGGCCGCCGAAACTGACGCCTCGAATTGGATCCGCGTATGGGTCTTTGTCAGTGTGCGGGGACAGCGGGCCGGTCCAGGTCATGACGCGCGCTGCGTTCGTACCGGAGAGCGAGATGAAGGTGGTGGATGGTGACGGCGGGCAGCAGGCCTCCCAACCGTGCCGCGGCTCGTAGGTGCTCGACGGCCGCCTTCAGCGCGGCCACCGCCTCGGCGCGGGCGACAAGGTCGTCCGGGAGGTGACCAGCCACGTGGGCCAGTTGGTCGGCGAGCTCGGTGACCCCCGGGTCGTCGGGCACGTCACAGCCCAACTTCGCGGCGGCCTCCGCCAGTTGAGCCATGGCTCGGGAACGGGCGGGCGAGCAGCGGGCGGTCAGTGCGTTCATGAAGCCATCATCTCCGGCGAAGACGCGGTAGCGGGCAGGCTCCGGCCAGACCGGCAGGAACTCCACGGTCCGGGGAACTTCCCGCCCGATCAGGGTCGTGCCTCGGGCTCGGTGACAACGAAATCCTCACCGGTTCAGCGCACGACCACCTCCCGAACTCCCGTGCGGGGCCGCCGATTTGCTCCCGATCTGGCCGATCCCGGCCACGGTGCGCGGTGCGCGGTACGCGGTACGCGGTACGCGGTACGCGGTACGCGGTACGCGGTACGCGGTACGCGTCAGGATCCGGTGTCCCCGCCCCCGGCGGAATCCGTCCCGGAGTGCCAGCGCGCGATCGTTCGGAGGCCCGCCCGGGCCAACTCAAGGTACTGCCCCGGGCACTCCCACAGCTCGCGCGCCGACAGCTCCGGGGGCACCGGCGATTCCGGATGGTCCGCGGGCGCGCAGAGGTGCAGGACCGCAGCGCGCCGGTCCGCGACCGCGGACCACGGGTGGATCCGGTGGCTGCACACGGCGTTGAGGTCGACGGTCTCCAGGGCGGCCCTCATGTCGCGCGAGTAGGACGGCGGCAGCCCCTCGTACGAATTCTGGACGACCATGCGGAGGGATAGCATCACGCCGATCCGCTCGTTCTCCCCGACCTGCCCGGACAGCCATCGCCGGGCGCACCACAGCCCCACCGGCCCTGCGTTGTCCTCCCAGGTACGGGCGAGGGCGTCCTGGACGGCGGTGAAGTCGATACGGCCGCCGTCGCGGAGGAACGCGGCGTCGAGGCAGGAGACGTCGATCTCGCCGAAGAGCTTCTCGATGCACTCGCGGACGGCCACGGCGGCCTTGTCGGTGAGGTCGACCAGGAAGGCCGGGCAGTCCAGTACGGCCATCTCGTCGTTTTCGAGCTCGTAGTCCGCGGCGATGATCTCCCGCCCGACCGCGGTCAGCAGGCTCACCCCGTACTCGACCATTCTCTCGGGGTCGTCACTGAGAATGTCGTCCGGGTGCCCGTCCGGGCAGCGGCACACGGCCGGTTCGAGGGCCGCCCGGATGCGGCCGAGGACGTCGGCATAGGTGTCGGGGAGGGTCCTGCCCTGGATCCGGCCGGAAGCCGCGTACCAGGACGTGGCAAGAAGGAGCACGGTGTAGCCGGACAGCTCCCGGCGCCCCTCCGGCGTGCCACGGCGGTCGAGAGCGCCGGCGGCGTCCGCGACGAGGCCCGTCAACGCCTCCACCGGGTCCACGGAGGGATAGTCACAGACGATTCCGCCCAGGTCGGATACGAGTTCGGCATGGCTGTCGGAAAGCGCAGGCAATTGATCGTTCACGCTCTGGACCGACGCGTGCGGACCCGGCGCGGTTCCCGGCCCGGCGCCGGGCCCCGGCCAGCCGGAGCCGCCGGGTGCCGCCGACCGGTCCCGAGGATCAGCCGCGGAGACGGGACTCAACTGGGCGTGTACCGAGCACGCCTCGGGCTCGCAGCTGGTCGAGGTCGGAAGGACGCTCTCCGGGAAGAGCGTCGAGCAGGTCGGCCCGGGCGGCGCGGATGCGTGGCCCGGCCCGGGGGCCTGCGCCAAGGGCGCGGCGGACGGTCACGCCGGTCGTCGTACGGGGGGGCTTCGTTCACTTCTCAGGGTTCTGGCTCAACTTCCGTGCAAGGGCGACTCTGAGTGACGGTTGGCGGCTGCTGGGTGGCGCGAGAAGCAGACCGAAAAGAGATCATGATCATCGTGGTGGGGCTGACAGTCTCGCCCGTGAGAGAAGTTGTGCTCCGGTTGCAGGAGCTGTTGTTCCCGTCGATCGCGGACGTCGCGGTGCTGTCGGTAGACGTCGATATCGCGATAGTCCGTGTTGACGCGCACAGCACTTCGCGGGGCGCCGCCTGCCCGCAGTGCGGCATCTGGTCGGCTCGGGTTCACAGCTCCTACCTGCGGTTTCCCGCCGATGTCCCGAGTGGTGGGCGAAGAGTCGTACTCCGCCTGCGCGTCCGGCGCTTCCGGTGTCTGGACAGAGTGTGTTCGCGGCGGACCTTCGTCGAGCAGATACACGGCTTGACCCGGAAGCACGGCCAGCGCACCGAGCGGCTGCGCTCCACGCTCGCTTCGGTAGGTCTCGCCCTGGCGGGCCGGGCCGGTGCCCGACTGCCCGCGGTTCTGGGCGTGTCCGTCAGCCGGAGCACGGTCCTGCGCCTGATCAAGGCCCTGCCCGAGCCGGATATCCCGTCTCCTCGGGTGGTCGGCGTTGATGAGTACGCCACCCGCAGGGGCCATGCCTACGGCACCGTGCCGGTCGACGTCGAGACCCGACGACCGGTGGACTTGCTGCCCGACCGGGAGGCGTCCAGCGTGGCCGGGTGGCTCGCCGCTCGCCGCTCGTCCCGGGATCGAGGTCGTCTGCCGCGACCGTGCGCCGTTCTTCGCGGAAGGCGCCAGGGCCGGGGCACCACAAGCCATCCAGGTCGCTGACCGGTGGCACTTGTGGAACAACCTCGGTGATGCCGCCGAGCGTACTGTCGCCCGCCATCGCCAGTGTCTGCGCGTCCTCCTACCCGAATCGGTCGGGAAGGAGGAAGCGGACGAGCCTGTGCTGTCCGGGGAGACCCCGGCCTCCCCGTGGAAGAGTGACCGGTTCGCCAACCGCATCCGGGCCAGACACGCCACCGTCCACGCAATGCTCGAAGCAGGCCACAGCCGCCGTTCCATCGGTCGTCAGCTCCATATGACACACCGAACCGTCAAGAGCCTGGCTGACGCCGCCAGACCGGAAGACCTCTTCACCGGCCAGTACCGGTTCAACCGAGCCACGGCCGTTGACGAGTACAAGCCCTACCTCGACAAACGCTGGGATGAGGGATGCACGAACGCCTGGAAGCTGTGGGAGGAGATCATCCCGCTCGGCTACACCGGCAGCTACGGCACTCGAGGTGTTGGCGGCTGGGCGGTGACAGGGGCGGGGTGAAGTGCGCTTCTTCCTGAAGGAAGACCTGGCCAACTGCCCTGAACTCGAAGCCCTCACCGGCCACGTCCGGTCCTTCACCGAAATGCTCACCGAGCGCCAAGGCCACCGTCTCCCGCAACGGCTCGACGCCGTCCGCAGCGACGACCTGCCCAGCCTTCACACCCTCGCGGCCGGCATCGACCGCGATCGCGACGCCGTCATCGCCGAACTCACCTTGCCCTGGAACTCGGGCGTCGTCGAGGGCCACGTGAACCGGATCAAGATGCTCAAGCGTCAGATGTTCGGCCGTGCAGGCTTTGCCCTCCTGCGGAAGCGAGTCCTGCTCGCGCCATGAAGGGAGTGCCTGTTCACAGGCCGAGCCGGATGGGTCTAGACGGAGCACCGGCGGTGATCAATGTCGTCAGGGAAGACGCGAGGTCACGCGGGGAGAACAGGTCCGAACCGGCATAGGACGCGATCTCGCGAGGGTGCCACCACTTCAAGACCGCTGATGCACTCCGCGGCAAGCTGGTCGTCGGACAGGGTTCCGCGCGGCTTGAATGCGGCAGTGCGTACGAGGAAGTAGTCGTTGATGACGCCGTCGTAGCCCTCGGCATGTCCAGGGGCCACAACTTCCTGGTGCCAGACGTGCGGCAGATCGGCTGTGACGGCAAGCCCAACCTCTTCCTGCAGTTCGCGGCTCAGCGCGGCAAGCGGCGTCTCACCCGGCTCGATCCCTCCGCCGGGAGTTGCCCACACCACGGTTCCTGCTGGCTCTGGAATCGTGAACCGGCAGAGAAGGACTCGCTCGTCCTCGTCGAGGATGATTGCGCGGACTGAATGACGCAGATTCACAGACGGCATCCGGACACGCTAACTGCGTGCAACCAGGCGGTGTGATCGAACAGGCAGGCCGACCCCAGTAGCTCACCGTTACCGATCACGGAAGTTGAGCCAGAACCCTTCTCGGTTCTGGCTCAACTTCCGTGGAGCATGCACGCTGAGTGACGGGTCTCGGTCGAGTCGGCCTTGGGGAAGTTGCCCGGAATTGACCCGTACCGGGTGCGGTGTGGCTGACAGTGCGGCCCGTGGAAGAAGTGGTGCTCCATCTGGATGAGTTGCTGTTCCCGTCGATCGCCGACGTGGCGGTGCTGTCGACCACCGTGAACAACGAGGCGGTACGCATAGAGGCCCGAAGCACAACGGCTGGGGCCATGTGTCCCGGATGCGGGAGCTGGTCACGGAGGATTCACAGCTCCTACCTGCGGTTTCCTGCTGATGTGCCCAGCGGAGGCAGACAGGTTGCTCTCTGTTTGCGAGTCCGCAGGTTCCTCTGCCAGGTCATCTCATGTAGGAGGCGGACTTTCGCGGAACAGCTGCCAGGGTTGACCCGTCGATACGGTCGACGGACCGAGCGCCTGCGGTCGACGCTTGCCGCGGTCAGCCTCGCGCTCGCCGGTCGCGCCGGTGCCCGCATGGCGAGCGTGTTCGGTGTGTCCGTGAGCCGCAGTACCGTGCTGCGGCTTGTCGAAGCGTCGCCCGACCCTGAAGTTCCGGCCCCGCGGGTGATCGGCGTCGATGAGTACGCGACCCGCAAAGGGCGTCACTACGGGACCGTCCTGGTCGACGTCGAAAGCCGGCGTCCCGTGGACCTGCTGCCCGACCGGGAGGCGTCCAGCGTGGCGGCTTGGCTCGCGAAACGGCCAGGGGTGGAGGTGGTTTGCCGTGATCAGGCACCGTTCTTCGCCGAAGGTGCCACGGCCGGGGCACCGCAGGCGGCGCAGGTCGCTGACAGGTGGCATCTTTGGCACAACCTGAGCGAGGCCGCAGAGCGATGCGTCGCAGACCACCGCGGATGCCTGAAGGTCCTGACGCCAGATCCAGCCCAGCCTGCCCCCGAGACGGAGAAGTTCGACGACCCCTCCGGCTCGCCTTGGCCGAGGGGACACCGCTTCGCTGACCGCACCCGTGTGAACCACGCGACCGTCCACGAACTGATGGCCGCCGGGCTCAGCCGGAGGGCGATCGGCCGCCAACTCCGGATGACCTCCCGCACCGTCAAGCTCCTCGCCGACGCAGCCATCCCGGAGGACCTATTCCAGGGGCAGTGGCAGGGCCGACCATCCAAACTCGACCCCTTCAAGCCCTACCTGGATGACCGCTGGAACCAAGGCTGCACGAACGCCTGGAGGGTGTGGGAGGAGATCGTGCCGCACGGCTATCAGGGCAGCTACCAGCGGGTTCGCGCCTATTTCCGGGAGAAGAGGCTCTCGCCAGGCCTCGTCACGGCTCGGCCACCGTCACCCCGGGTCGTCGCCGGATGGAGCCTCCGCCGCCCGGAGACCCTCACCGAAACGGAGCACCTTCGTCTCAAGGCCGTTCTGGTCCACTGCCCTGAACTGGACGCCCTCACCGGCCACGTCCGCTCCTTCGGTCAAATGCTCACCGAGCGCCAGGGCGAACGGCTGCAGCAGTGGCTCGACGCCGTCCGGCAAGACAACCTCCCCGGCCTCCACACACTAGCCGCAGGCATCGACCGTGACCGCGATGCAGTCATCGCCGGCCTCACCCTCCCCTGGAGCTCAGGCGTCGTCGAAGGCCACGTCAACCGAATCAAGATGCTCAAACGCCAGATGTTCGGCCGGGCCGGCTTCCATCTTCTCCGCAAGCGCGTCCTGCTCTACTCCTGATGCACAGGTCAGGCCGCATCATCAAGGAGCCCGAAGCCTTCCGGAAACCCTTCTAGGAACTCCCGCCGTGCGGGGTCGGACTCGGCTTTGGCCATCGTCCCGAGCAGACCGATCAGTTCGCTCCGTTGGTCGCTCGGCAGCTTGCTGACCAGGTGGGCGACACCCTCCAGGACCTTGACGGCTTCGTCCGGATCCATCTGCTCGTCTTCACTGCCCTCGATGAACCACAGAACGTCGACCAAGGCCGCGGCCAGGGCGTGAGTCAGAGACGAGTACACGGGCATGAAGGCGGTCTCCCAGCAGGCCACGGCAGCAGAGTCCAACCATCCCACCACACTCCACTGACATCACACTCAGTCAGCGCTCCACGGAAAGTGAGCCAGAACCCGAGCTTTGACAACACCGGACTCCGTGGAAGTTTGCCGGGCCCGCAGGGTGCTGTCAGCGGCTGGGGCTAGGGTCCGTGATGTGAGTGACTACTACGACCTGTTTCTGGCGGTGGACCTACTGCCGGACCTGCCCGAGCCGGTGCTCCTGGAACTGAGGTGGCTCCTGGGACAAGCGGACATGCCGACAGAACTGAAGTCGACCGACTGGGAGTCATGGGGCGGTCCCTGGCAGGCCTTCGACGGTGGCTCGGCGAGCCACTCGTTCGACGGAGCCGATGTCTCCCTGCTGGTCCGTGCCACAGACAGGCCGAACCTGGACGGCAGCGAACCGTGGGCCCTGACCGTCCGGACGTGCGTCCACGAGGACGACTTCGGGGTGACGATGGACGTCGTCGGGTGGCTTCTCCGACACGCGACCACGCAAGGGTGGGTCGGGTTTGTCCGTGACTCCGGCCTGGGCCAGGTTCAGCATCTCGTACGCCACGAGGATGGCTTCGAACTTGTCGATGTCCACCGCCGCCCGGCCGGTCAGCAGAAGCGTGTTCCCTGGTCATCGCGGTAGCTCGTTCAAGGATTGTCCCGTGATTGTTGGTTGTCACGGGGCGGCGGCGTGCAGGTTCCGGATGTACCGGTCGAGGCGTGTGCCGTCCTTGCTGCGCGTGGGCTTGCCGGGGGTGAACCCTGCCCGCTGCGCGACTGCGGCAGATGCGGGATTATCCGGCTCGACCTGGATGACGGCTTCCCCGCCGCCCTCATTCGCCGCGTACTGGGACGCCAACAGGACCGCGCGGGTAGCCAGGCCGCGCCGCCGCCAGGACGGATAGAGGCCGTAGGCGACATTCACCTGGCCGGGCGCCAGACCCTCTCCTGCGAACCGCAAGTCGATCGTGCCGGCGAGCACCCCGTCGGCGCCCATCCGGATGCCGAACGCACGTAGTGGCCGGGCGGTGTCCCACTGCTCCCGACAGTGCCGGAAGTACGCTTCGATGCCCTCGCGCGTGCCGGGACCTCCGTTGAGCCAGCGAACGAGTAGCTCGTCCTCCCCCGCGAGGTGCGCCTGCACGTCGTCCAGGCGCAGGGGGGACAGAGTGATGACCCCGTCGGACAACTTCACTTCCTGCATCCTGGGATTCTTGACGCCGGAGCCGCGCAGCACCATCGGATTCCGCGCGGCATCACACAGAGCTCCCCCGACACAGGAGACGATCTCCGTGTGAGTGGTGGGATCACGGCGTCGGGAGCTGTCCTGGACAGCCCCGTTCACCGGACTGGTTCCGCGTGCCTTCGGGAAACTGGTGACGATGCTGCGCCGCGCAGGTGCGGACGCGTTCCGCAGGGGCCGGCCGTGGAGCCTTCCGCTGGAGGGCCAGGGGACTGCTGGTCGCGGCGTACTGGCGTACAAACCTGACCCCTCGGCGGCTCGCTCCGCTGTTCGGGGTGTCGAAGTCGGCGGCGGACCGGATCACCGACCATCCCGGGCCGGGTTCGCCGTTCAGTACGTCGCCCTTATCGCCGTAGGTGAGGCCGTGGGCGGCTCCGTCGTCCGGGAGACGGTCGGTCAGCATGGCGAGGGCGCCAGGGCCGAAGCCGGTGCAGCCCCAGGGCAGGCCGGGATGTCCATCGTCGGGTCCAGGTAGAGGGTGCCGTCCTGGACGCGGACCCAGATGGAGGTTGTCCAGGATGACCTCTTCGATCTCACTGCCGGCGGGCTCGTGCCAGGAGCCGTCCGCCTCATTCTTTCAGCCGCTGTTGGCGCCGTATCGAGTCCGCCCGTCGGCGCCTCGGCACCTGCCCCTCAAGATCGGTACAGGCCTTCGTGCATGACGTGAGCTGTACGCCCCCTGCGCCGCGAACGCGAGCCGCCCACGGCCCCCGGGGACTGATGTCACTTGGCGTGCGGGTAGGCGATCATGGTGTTTGTGGAGTCGTCCCAGAACAGACCGTATCCGGAGTAGTCGCTGAAGGGAGCCTCGACGTAATCACTGGCTTCGACCTGGCCTGTGGCGAGGTCGATGACGACTCGCGGGTCGGCCTGATCGGCAGTCGAGGAGCCGATACCGAAGGCGACGCCGTCATCGGTCACACCGGTCAGATGGACCGGCTTGTCTCGGTCGGTCTCCTCGAAGCAGCGGCCGGTGCCCTTCTCCAAGTCGAAGGCCGTGTGGCTGCGAACGAGATAGCGTCCGTCGGCCGAAACGGAAGCTCCCTTGGAGTCGTCGTCGGTCACTCCCTTCGTCGGCGCACAGTCGACCTTGGCGCGTACCCTCCCCGTGGCGGCGTCCAAGACGGCCCACGTGTCATCGGTAGCCCCCTCGTCGTGCCAATTGGCAACGAGAGAGTTCCCGACGGGTGCCATGAAGACCTTGTTCTCGCTGTCAGTGGTGAGAGATCCACCCGACCAGGCTCCCGGCACCCAATAGTGTCCGTAGGGCCGGGTGTCAGTGGCCAACAGCGGCCCGCGAGGCGTGACCGCGACGGCCTTGGTCGATGAGAAACACAAACGGCACTCGCCGGCCGGGGGTTTCGTCTTCCTCAGGTCGTACTTCTTCGTCGCGCCTGTGGCCGGATCCACGGTCATCACCACGTCGTCGTCGAACTCCACCAGCAGTCCGCCGCCGCCGCTCGCCACCGCACCATCGCCGTCCAGTTCCAGATGGTGGGACGGCTTGACGTTGTCGCCCGTAGCACGGGCGGGGAATATGTCGATCGTGGTGACATTTCGGCCCTTGTTGACGACGTCGGCACCCGCAGCGCCGGACGCGGAGGCGACCAGGTAGTCCTTTCCATCTTCGGTGACCGAAAGTGCTGACATGATGCCAGGGCCTTTCACCTCGGTCTTCCACAACGTATTGCCGCTGGTCACATCCAGCACGGTGAATGTCCCATTGTTCCTACCGCCTTCCTGGAAGACGGCGACCGCCCCGGAATGCGGCAGGGTGAGCTGGGTTCCCGGCAGACCTGACTCCCAGCCGCGGGAGGGGTCATAGAGGCTGGGCACCGACAGCTGTGTTTTCGGCGTGGCACTCCCGGGAGAGGCGGACGGCGGCTTCCTCGTGCCGGTCCGGGGCATCTGCGACCCTTGATCGGAGTCGTCTTGAGTGGCCCAGTACAAGCCCCCACCAGTACCGGTGAGCAGCACGGCAACGATCGCGATCCACCAGCCCCCGCCGATCTTTGTTCTGTTGATGTCCCGACCCGCGACTGTGCCCCAATTGTCCCTTCCGATCGACGGGCCTGTGACTGGGTCTGTGATGTTCTGGCCGGCCATCATCGCCCCGTCGCCCGCACTGAACGTGGTGGAGGGCGGGTGCGGCGGAGGGGGCGGCACGGGAAGATCGCGCTCGGGCGGGACGTTGCTGTCTTTCCCCGAAGTCATGAGCTGTCGCTGTCCTCTCCAGCCGTCACATCGCGAAGATCCGCGCCTGAGAGGACGGAGCCGTCACCGGCAGCCATCTGCACGTCCTCATCGGCATCGATCTGCGAGGATCCGCCGCGAGGCACGCGGGCACGCGACCGTTCGATGCTGCCCTGCGCGAGCAGCGAGCCGTGGCCGGCGCGCATCGTGATGATCGGAGCTGGTGAGTCGCTCGGGGTCCGCAGAACGATCACCAGCGGCACTATGGCTCCGATGATGCTCGCGATTGCTCCGCACACACTGGCCACCTGATCGGCTTGGTCCAGATCTCCGAGGGACGCCCAGGCAATGAGTCCCCCAGCAACCAGCGTCCCCAGGCCCGCCAAGATCCAACACAGGATGCGCTTCCATGACGCCATGCGCGGAGTATTCCCTGAGCGGTGGCCTTTTCACTGGACTTCACCGCATGTCCACGTCCGGAACCCGGCAGACCACCGGCCAGTCCCCGCAGGCCGAGCACCACCTCGTCGCCCTCGGCCGCACGGCAGCCCGATTCGAGATCGGTCAGCTCATCGAACGCGTACAGCCTCTCGATGCATGGACAACCTCAACTGATCTGCGGAATTTGACAACCACTCATCTCAGATCGACGACGATCAGCCTGGGCTGAAAGGCCCCTTTGTGCTGTCATCCGCTACGTCACGGACAACCACCGTGCCGAAAACACACAAGGTCAACGGCTCGCCGCGCGCGCGAGCGAGCGAGCGACCTCAAGATGATCCATCAGCAGGTCGGCCGAGAGTGCGACAGTGCCGGAGATTCCCCATGGATGCCCGCCGCCCACCCCGTGCTCCACCTCGCGGGAGTATGCCTCCTCAACGCCCACCTGCACAGCGCTTCCTCGACGTATGGGGAACACATGGTCGCCGGCCGCGAGTGGCTGCTGGGCAACGAACACCCTGACCGCCCGCGGCGACCTGGCCGCTCGGTACCACGCCCCGCCGCAAAGAGCAGACCCACCGGCTCCCGGCCCCTCTGGCCGTTCCACGCGGAATCGCACATGCGCCCAGATCGGACCGCGGTAGCGGTGCAGGGCGGCGATCGGACGCGATCGCCGCCCCGGGGTCAGCTACGGCTCAGAGGATTCTGATCCAGTCCAGCGCGACCCCCCCAGGATGGTTCGGGAAGGTGTAGACGGTGTTCTTACCGATGGGAGTTTCGGGCTGCCAGCGCCCGTCCCCCCACCACTGGACACGGTTGTTGCCGGTCGAGATCTCGTCGAGCCACTCGGTCCCCATCACGTCCATGTCGATCTCACCGGCATTGGCGAAACAGGACTTCTCGGTGGTCCAGGAGCCCCCGTACTCGATGTGCCAATACACTGTGAGGTAATCACTCGGCCCGCACTCCACTCTGTCGATCGCGTGGGCTTGCGGTGAAGTGGCGAGGGCCAACGAGGTTGCCAGTCCCAAGGTCGTCAACGCGGATAAGACCGACCGTTTGACGGTTCGTTTCACGGTAGTTCCCCCTCTTTCGAAGCTGCGGAAGCCTGATGGTCGTCGTTCTGGCTTCTGCGCGATCCAGTCTCAAGCATGGCAAGGCTAAGCCGACAATCCTTCATGTCAACTTCGCCATTTACGCAATCCATCCGCGTGAGGCCCGCCTCTTCGGGCAGCCGGTCGTCACCCAGCCGCCGACAGTGCCCGCCGAGATCTGCCCGGCGGGTCATGGCCGACCAGGCCGAAAACCCACCGAGGCCTGCCCTGAGAGGCAACGGCTCAGACTCGTACGGCCCCACAGCACTTCGGCCTCGGCCGGGTTCGCGGTGAGCTGGTAGGTGGCTTTCTCTTCCATGAGCAGGGCTGGAACGTGATCGCCACGATGCGCAGCCCCGAACGGGAGACCGAGTTCACCCCGCTGGACAACGTGCTCGTGACCCGGCTCGACGTGCGGGACTCCGGCTCGATCACTGCGGCCGTCGCTACCGGTCTGGAGCGTTTCGGCCGGATCGATGTGCTGCTCAACAACGCGGGGTGCAGCATCGCGGCTACGGATCTGCCCATCAGGCGAGGCCACCGTGCCCCACCAGCACACTGCCGGGGCACGAAGAGGGGGATCTGCAGAAGGAGCCGCCCGGCGGCGCCGCCGAGCCGGTCGATCATGGCCCCGGACGCTCGCGCGGTGGCCTGACCACCGAGCTGCACCTGGCCGTCGAGCAGCGGCAGAAGTCCATGTCGATCGTCATCGCGCGGAGCAGCGAGGGGGACGTCCTGCGGTTCGAGGTCGTCCTGGGCCGTATCCGGGTTCCCCGGCTGGAAACGGGCAGGCCGCGCGCTCGGCCGCGGCGGGTTCGCGCGGACAAGGCATTCGCCTCTCGTAGGAACCGCGCCCACCTGCGACGGCGTGGCATTCGCTGCACCGTCCCGGACAAGGCCGAACAGGCCCGCAACTGCAAGGAACGCGGCTGGCCCGGCGGTCGGCCGCCGGAGTTCGACCCGATTGGCCGCCGCGAGCGGCACGCGGTCGAGGGCGGTGTTCACCGCCTCAAAAGACACCGGGTCGTAGCCACGCGGCATGACAAGCCGGTGGTCCGCTACGAGGCGACCGTCCTTGTCTCGGCCATCAACGAGTGGCTGTGACCAGCACATTCGATCCAGGCGCTAGTTGGGGGCTGACTCGTCGGCGAGCTGGTTGCTGCGGTCGATCTCCGGCATGTGCGTCTCGGCCCAGGCTCGTAGGGCGGCGAGCGGTCCTTCGAGGGACAGGCCGAGCTCAGTGAGCCGGTAGTGGACGGCGGGCGGCACGGTGGGTTCCACGCGGCGCGCGACCAGACCGTCGCGGACCAGGCTGCGCAGGGTGACGGACAGCATCTTCTGCGAGATGCCCGGGATGCGGCGCCGCAGTTCCGCGAAACGGAGCTCACCCGGAGCCTCCTCGGCCAGCATCTTGACCGCCATCGACGTCCATTTGGTGCCGATACGGTCGAGCAACTGGCGGGTCGGGCAGCGCGGATCCAGCAGGTCCCCGCGCTCACCGGGTCGCTGGTCGCGTTCGCCGTGGCTCGACATGGTCACCTGGGGCTCACCACCTGAAGGGAAAGTGCCGTCTTGGGCAGACCAGAGTAGTTCCCTAGCGTGACCTGGTCACCATCACTCACCAAGCACCCGGAGTCCCTCCATGCCCGAGCTGCGAAGCGTCCTCGCCAACGGTGTCGAACTGAACGTCGCCCTCGCCGGATCGGGCCCGGCCGTCCTGCTGCTGCACGGCTTCCCGCACACCTGGGAGCTGTGGACGGACGTCATGGCCGATCTGTCCGGCCGCTACCGGGTCATCGCGCCGGACCTGCGTGGGTTCGGTGCGAGCAGCCGGGCCGCCGCCGGGTACGACGCCGGCACTCTGGCCGAGGACGCCGCGGCGCTTCTCACCACGCTCGGTGTGTCCTCGGCCGCGGTGGTGGGCATCGACGCGGGCGCCGCGCCGGCCTTCCTCCTCGCCCTGCGCCGCCCCGGTCTCGTCCGGCGCCTGGTCGTCATGGAGTCCCTTCTGGGCAGGCTGCCTGGCGCCGAGGACTTCCTCGCCGACGGGCCGCCGTGGTGGTTCGGCTTCCATTCCGCTGCACTCGGCCTTGCCGAGACCGTGCTGGAGGGCCAGGAGGCCGCCTACGTCGACTGGTTTCTGAGTGCCGGCACGCTCGGCGACGGGGTGCGCCCCGCTCTCCGGGACGCGTTCGTCCGCGCATACACCGGCCGCCAGGCGTTGAGCTGCGCGTTCTCGTACTACCGGGCCCTGCCCGAGAGCGCAGCACAGATCGAACAGGCGGTCGCCACTGCCCGCCTGACGGTGCCGACGATGGCGCTGGGCGCCCTGCCCGTCGGTCCTGCGCTGGAACGCCAGCTCCGCCCGGTCACCGACGATCTCACCGGACACGTCATCGAGGACTGCGGCCACATCATCCCGCTGCACCGGCCGCACGCCCTGCTCACTCTGCTGCATCCGTTCCTGGCCGGTGAGGACGCGAAAGCAGCGTGACCGGGGCGGCGCTGACATTCGATACACGCCCTGGCCGCAGCGGTGGAGTGCGTCGGCGACGGCAAACCTGCCGACCGCGACAGGACCACCGTCGCGCGGGTACCGCGCACGTCGTCGCCGTCCTGTCCGGCCGAGCTAACCGGGATCGGGTTCGTCGTGGATGGTCAATGCTCCGGCGAGGTCGAGTTCGGCGACAGTGCCATGTGCCCCGGCCCGGACGAGCAGCACCGCGCCGAGCGCGGTGCTCCAGAACGTCCTGATCTCCACGTCGAGCGGTCGACGGGCCCTCCAGCCGCGACTGTCGATGAGCCGGCTCACGAAGCGCTCGGACTGCAGGAACAACAACTGGAGGTGCCGGTCGACCACGGGCGCGAGTTCTGGCTTGGAGATTCCGGCGGCGAGTGCCCGCGCGACTGACGGGAGCGAGGGCATCGCCAGTACTGCGCGGGCGATGTTGCGCCGAAATGTCGCCGCATCGGGGGCTTGGCGACCGAGGCGCTCAATCCTTCGGGCGTCGTGCAGCATGCCGAGAAAGGCGGCGTGCACGAGGAGCGAGTCCTTGGAGCCGAAGTAGTAGGTGACCTGATTGGGGAAGACGCCTGCCGCGTTCGCGATCTCCGCGACGCCCACCTCAGCGCCGGGCCGTTCCATGCAGAGCCGTGCAGTTGCCTCAATCAGCCGGTGCCTCGTCGCGCGACCGCGGTCACGCGACCGGGCCGGCGTTGATCGTGCTTCGGTTCGCTTCTTCTCCACACCGAAATTGTATGTGATACAACAAAGAGCGCTTGTTTGTATCGCATACAAGAAAGGTTGAAGGGCATGCACCGGACCGAAGTCGTCGTGACCGGACTCGGCGCGATCACCCCACTCGGGGCAGACGCGGCGTCCACCTGGGACGCCCTGCTTGCCGGCGAGTCCGGCATCCGCGGCGGCGTCCTGCGTGATCACGAACATGTCGGCCTTCCCGACACCGTCGCGGGGACGATGGCGATCGACCCCGCCGAGTTGCTGCTGCCGGTGCAGGCCAGGCGGCTCGACCGCTCGCAGCAGGCGGCCCTGGCCGCGGCGGCCGAAGCCTGGGCCGATGCCGGCACCCCAGAGGTGGACCCGGACCGGCTCGCATCGGCGATCGGCACGGGCATCGGGGGCGTACGAACGCTGCTGAAGGAAGACGACGTACTGGAGACGGCCGGCACACGGCGCGTCTCGCCACGCACGGTCCCGATGCTCATGCCGAACGCGGCGGCGGCGCTGATCAGCATCGAATACGGTGCACGGGCAGGCGCCTACACGCCCGTCTCGGCCTGCTCCTCCGGTGCCGAGGCGATCGCCCTCGGGGCCAGGCTCATCCGCGCCGGCGAGGCGGACGTGGTGATCGCGGGCGGGACCGAGGCCGCGATCACACCGATCACCGTTGCCGGCTTCGTCCAGGCGCAAGCACTGTCGCGGCATACTGTCGAACCCGCGGCAGCGTCCCGGCCGTTCGCCGCGGACCGCAGCGGATTCGTCCTCAGTGAAGGTGCGGCTGTACTGGTGCTGGAAAGCGCCGAGCATGCCGACGCCCGGGGCGCGCACGTCCACGCGGTGCTCGCCGGCGCCGGCATCGCCGCCGACGCTCACCACATCACGGCGCCCGCTGCCGACGGCTCCGGTCAGATCTCAGCCATGCGCAAGGCCCTCGCGCAAGCCGGTTTTACTCCCGAGCAGATCAGCCACATCAACGCCCACGCCACCGGGACTCCGGTCGGCGACGTTGCCGAGGCGCACGCGATCGGGGAAGTCTTCGGCCGCGCCACCGTGACAGCCCCCAAGGCGGCGCTCGGTCATCTCTTCGGCGCAGCCGGCGCGATCGAAGCGCTCATCGCCGTCCTCAGCGTGGAGCACGGCGTCATCCCGCCGACCCGCAACCTCACTGTGGCCGGCATCGGCCCCGACATCGATCTCGATGTCGTCACTGAGCGACGAGACGTCCCCCAGGAGGCCGTGCTCAGCAATTCCTTCGGCTTCGGTGGGCAGAACGTCTCGCTCGTCGTCACCGGCGCACGGCACCATGCGTCCCGTACGGCCTCGACGACACCATGACCCACGCGAACGCGCCGTTGTCCATGAGGGGCACCGCCGATTGACCGAGCCTCGCAAGTCCCGTCTGGCTGCGCACCTCCCCGTAGGGATGGGGATGTCCGAGCAACGGCGTCGAGGAGGGTGAACCGGCACCGGTGACGCGGTGAACTCGGGTGGTGAAGACGGACTTGAAACCTCAACAGGCCCAGGGGACGGTGAGTGAGTGTGGAGAACCCTCCGGCGCCCCTGGGCGCGCTGGTTGACGTGCGAGCGGCCGGCGGTGCGCAGACTTCCCCGGCCGGGGCGGCGGGCGGGTACCGGGGCTCAGTCGGTGTCGATGCCGGACGCCGTCCTCCACGAAGGTGACCTCCCGCAGGTTGGGCAGCAGGGCGAGGTCGTCGAGCGAGCGGACGTCGAACAGGTCGTCCTCGCCGTCCCAGGCGGGGGCGCAGTGCCGGAAGACGTCCGCCCCGGCGTCGAAGCACAGCTCCTCGACGCGGGCGAGCAGCTCGGTCGGGATCTCCAGGGCCTCGAAATGGGCCCGGGACTCAGGCAGCACCTCCGCGTGGAGGCCGTTCTCCAGGACGTAGGACGCGGGGTCTCCGATCCCGCGCTCGGCCAGCCGCGCGGGCAGGTCGTAGACCGGGAGGAGCGGCTCGGGGCCGTACATGAGCTCCTCGATGACGAGCAGCTTGAGGTTGAAGTCACGGAACTTACTCATGGGACATGAGTACCACGGAGGTACGACACGGGTCCTCCGCCCGGCCCCGCCCGGCACCTGCCCGCCCCGCTCGGGCCGCCGTGGCGGTCGGCCCGCGGAAGCGCATGCCGTGGCAGACGTGGAGGCGGCGCAGTGGACGGACACGGGGCGTGACACGTCTTCAGGTACCGGCGGACCCGCTTCCTGGCCGGTGTGGTCAACGGGGCGACTGGGCCGCGGCGAAATACGGAAGAGGCAACAGCCTCGTGCATGCCGGAACTGCGGGCCGCCACCATCGGCAAACTCAACCAGGCCCTTCACCTCTGAGGAACCACGTCACGACCAGGAGGCGGAAACGGTCGGCCCCGGCGGCCGGGGCAACCTGGTCGTACGGGACGGAGCGGATGCGCGGCGCGCACATCGTCCGGCGTCGGATCGGCGGGCACGACACCCTCACCAGCCCCTGAAAAGGTCAGGTGCTCGGGCGGCAGGAGCGCCGGAGGTGACCGGTGCGGCTGATCGGTCCGCGGGCTTCGAGGCGGCCGAGCTGGTGGGCGACGGAGCCGGCGCTGAACAGGCCGAACCGCACGCCGATCTGCCCGACGGACGTGCTCCCCCGATCTGCGCGATCCAGTCCCGGATCGCCGCCAGGACCGCTTCCTGCCGGGAGGACAGGATGTCGGGCCGGGTCATGGCGCTCGCGTCCCGCGCTGCTCCCGACGGTGAGCGAGCCTGCACAGTTCGGCCCGGGGCGGCGGGTGTGCCGGGCGGGTCGGACAAGAACGGATACCACTGCGGGTAGAGCGCAGCCGGCTTTGGTTTCGGCTCCCGTGCGCCGCCCTGTTGGTCGGCTTCATCCGGCCGAACGGAGAACCTCGTCGGCGCTGCGGGGTTCCGTGCGCGGCTGCTGGTTGAGCTTGTGACGCGCGATGGAGGAATGGCGGTAGACCTCTTTGCGGGCGCGCATGATGTTGCCCAGGGGTGCGTGTTCGGCGGTGACGCGCCAGGGTGTGAAGGACAGTGCGTCCATCTTTTCAAGGTTCTCCGGGCCGGAGATGTCCTGCTGAGGCAGCCGCAGCTTTGCCACGGTGACGGGCGGTGAGAGCTGTTCGGGCCACTCCACGGTGGTGTCCTCCACCGGCATGCGCTCCAGGTCGGTGCAGAGCTGGATCTGGATGTCGAAGGCGTAGGGCCGTTCCTGCAGTTCGGCCTGCAGGGCCGGCCGGAAGACCTCCGCTGCCGAGGTCGGATCGATGTCGCGCCGGACCACCGCGGCGGCGAAGTCCGGGTCGGGGGTGATGCGCACCTTGGCGATGTAGTCCCCGTGCCGGACCGCGCCCATCGTCCAGTAGCTCGACAGCAGTACGTTTGCCGGAGGGGTCTTTGACAGTCGCAGGAAGGCCAGGAACTCGTCCCATGCCCAGTTGTCCTGGTCCAGTGTTCCCTTTCCGGTCACGAAATCGGTGAAGAAACGATGTGCTCCCGGTCGGCCCTGGGAGAAGTAGGCCGGGGCGTTCAGGAACAGTTCCTGGATGAACAGGTAGTGCTCGACCGTGTTGCAGAAGAAGATCGGTCCGTTGATGTTGGCGTAGTCGAAGGTGCCCGTGTCCGGTTCGTCTTCCAGCAGGGTCGGGCCGGGGATGTCGAACATCTTCAGTGCCAGTCCGGTGGCGGCGCCCAGTCGTGCGTCGGCTCCGGCGTGCGGCGAGCCATTGGAGAATCGGATGAGTGCATCGTGGGTTCCCGGGGTCGCGTAGATGCCCTGGGCGTACTCGGGAGGTAGCCCGTCCAGGATCTCCACCTCTCCTCGGACCAGCCCGTAGCCCTTGGCATGGGCGTCGCGCAGGGCCCGGCCGGTGCCGCCGGCTTCGACGGAGCCCGCAATGTAGCTCTCGGTCTTGCCGATCACTGTCTGCAGGTTGCGGTCGAAGTCGGGATCGTCGGCTTCAACGTCGGGCGTATAGCGGACGAACTGTGCTGGCATGGTGTCGGACCCTCCTCGAAGGCCGTGGTGGAAACTGCCCTCAGTCCTCCAGTTCCGCGAGCCAGCGCAAGGCGCGCAGCCCCGGTACGAAGCAGTACTCGCCACCCCGGGTGACCACGAAGCCGGGCAGGTTCTGCAGACGACGGCGGACCGGCTTCTCCGGGATGGTGAGGGTGCCGGTTCCGCTGTGATGCCCGGCCACCGCGTCCTTCTCGCCGGGGTAGCCGATGAAGTTGCCGTCGTTGATCCACTGGGCCTTGATGAACTCGAACTGTCGTTCCAGATGGGCGCCGAGGAACACTCCGACCAGGCCGCGTTCGGCGCCGTCGTCTTCCAGCGCACCGTCCGGCAGCGGCGGGCCGTAGGTGGTACCGCGGCGGATGAGGCGGTGCATCCGTGCGTCGCCGATGATGGTGGAATCGCGGGGGTTGGTGCGCCGGATGTGCGCGCCGGCGGGGCACCGGTAGCCGCGATCGTCTTTCTCCCGGTACAGGAAGTTGTTGACGCGGTGCGGATCGGCGGCCAGCTCCGGATCGTCGTGCTCCGGTGCCAGTGTCAGTGGTGCTCCGCTCGGCCACCGTCCCACCATCTTCGCCGCCAGGAGTGCTTCCTCCTCGGCACCGGAACTGTTCGCCCGCAGGTACCGGCGCCAGGCCGCCACGTTGGTGTGGATCTTGCGGACGGCCGCGTAGGTCCCGTTGCGTCCCAGCACGTCGGGGGTGGGCATGGGCGGCAGGTTCCCGGTTTCGTCGGGGTAGCCGAGGATGAACTCACCCGCCTTGATGGGGACTTCCTGCGGGTTGGAGCCGGGCAGCCCGACGCCCTCGATGTTCGGATGGCTGATGCCGTCACGGAAGCCGAAGGTGGTGCGCCCGGTCGGGAGCTGGCGGACCTCCTGCTGCCAGATCACCCGGACACCGGGCGTGTCCTCGAAGGCGACACGGGCCTGCTCCAGCTTCGTGCTCAGCTGCGCCACGTCGGAGGAGAGGGCGCTCAACGCGATGTGGACCTCACCCGTACCGAACGGTGGCTCCCAGTGGGCCGGGGCACTCTCGCCCATGTCGCCGATCTGCTCCGCGCGAGCGGCCATGCCCTCACGAAACGCTTGTGGAAAGCTGTCCAGCGACTCCTGGGGCACCCCCAGGGCCCTCAGCCCCTGATAGGTGAGGGCCACAGCCACCCAGGCGTCCTGGCTTCGGTCCGTGCTGGGCAGGCCGCCCGAGGTCACCGGGAGCAGCCGTCGCAGCAGGGCGCGGCCGGCGTGGCGGTCGTCGACGCGCAGGAAGATGAATCTTCCCTCGTAGGGCACGGGCCGCGGGCGTAGAGCCCCGCTCTGGACATCGTCGATCTCGATGCGCACGTCGGCCGAGCCGCGGCTGTCCCCGGTATTCATGATCGCTTGTGCCTCCAGATCGGTCTCTGCTCGGGCAGCCCGGCAGCGGCCGGCCCACGCCCGGCCATGCGGCCCGGCCCTGTGTCTGGACCGAGAGTCGTTACGCCGGGATTCCGGGTCGTCCGGTTGCTAGGCCGAGGCTTCCTCCAGCAGCTTCTGGAAGGCGGGCGTGGCCACCAGTTCCGCGTTGGCCGGATTCTCCAGCGCCGCCCGGAACTCAGAGGTGTCCAGCACCTCCTGGAACGCGTCGTCCACGCGCTGGTCCTTGTAGATCTGCTGAACGGTCAGATCGGGGTAGGCGCTGACGAAGACCCCTGCGGGCTCCTGGTGGGCGAGGAACCAGTCCTTGACCCCTGGATCCTTGATGCCGGGGAATCCTTCGCTGTGTGAGAAGACCTTGTCGAAGCGGGCCCCGACCACCGTTTTGGCGAAGTCGTCGATGTAGGTGTCCCAGGAGCCGTCGAAGACGCTGGCGAACATGAACCTGGTGTCGTTGTCGAAAATGACATGCCGTGCGTCATGCAGCGTGCCGATCTGGCGCAGCGCCGCATGGACGTTCTCGTCATTCGCCGCGTCGCCGAGCCAGTTGAGATCCTCGCGCAGTGCATCGGCCTCGCCCGGTTTGATCTTGGTAAAGACGGTGAACTCGTTGCAGACCCCGTCCATCCTGCCCGGGTGCTCATGGCCGGCCGACGAGGTTGCACCTGTCGTCGCAGTCATCGCGAGGTCCTCCTGTCACGGATCGGCGCGAGGACAGCCAAGCGCACGGAAGACAGGCGCCATCGCCCTCACATATTCGATGTTTCCTGAGAATGGGCTGCCCCGCATCTCGGCCCGGGGGTGTTTTGGTCCCTTGGACGGACGCCCGGGCGAGAAGCCCCGGCGGGATCCCGGTCTGCGCTGTGAAGCAGACCGGGATCGGGAGGTCCTCGTGTCACGAGAGCCTCCCGGAGACAGATTCGGCCAGGCGCAGGAAGATGGAATTGGGTGGAACGTGCCGCGTACATCCTCACCATATTCTCGGGCCGTCACTTCCGCGGCCGTGAACAGTGCCCCGGCCGTGCACAGCGCCGCGGCCCGTCACTGACCCGGCCGCCCGGGTGGCCGGGTCACCCGCTGCCGCCGCCCTCTGCTCCACTGGATCGCCACGGAGGCAATCATGGGCCACGTGCTCGGAGACGTGCTGGGTTTCGCGGCCGCCGTCGCGGTCAGCCCGCTCCCGATCATCGCCATCATCCTCATACTCGCCACGCCGCGGGGGCGTCTCAACGGGGTCGCCTTCACCGTCGGCTGGATCCTGGGGCTCTCGGCCCTGGGCGCGGTGATGCTGGCGATCGCTTCCCCCGCAGGTGCCGCCGCCCACAATCACCCGGCCACCTGGGTAGGAGCCCTCAAACTCGCTCTGGGCGTGTTCCTCGTTCTCTTCGGCGCCCGGCAATGGCACCGGCGCCCGAGGGATCCCTCGCAAGCCCAACTGCCGAAATGGATGGGTGTGATCGACCGTCTCACACTGGTCAGGGTCTTCGCACTCGGGCTGGCGCTGGCCGCCCTCAATGCCAAGAACGCCCCTCTGACCATCGCCGCGGGCGCCACGATCGGCTCAGCCGGACTGCCCGTCGGGCAGCAGATCGCATCGCTGGCGATCTTCGTCCTGATCGCCACCCTCGGCCTGCTGGCCCCGCTGGGAGTGTTCCTCCTCGGGGGAGAACGAGCCAAGACCACGCTCGGCAACTGGAAAGAGTGGGCAGCGCAGCACAATGTCGCCGTGATGGCCGTCCTGTTCTTCGTCCTCGGACTGAAGCTACTCGGAGACGGCGTTTCCATCCTCGTCTCCTGATCACTCGCTGGGAGGGCCTGTCCCCGTATCCCTGGCCAGACCCCAATCGCCACGACCACGGGCTCGGGTCCGCGGCCCGTCGCCCGTCGTCGGGCCGGTTGTCGGGGCTGCCCCGACGTACGCCTCCCCGCGTCACGAGTGTCAGCTCAACCAATCCGGATGTCCCAGCCCGCACACCGTGCTCCGTACCTCAACTGCACCCCGCGAAACGACACTTCTCGAACCGAGACTTCGTTGCTGCCAGGAGGTGCGGGGCGGCCCATGTGACCGAAGTGCTACTGGACTGCGTGTATCTCCCCATGTCACGTTCGAATCCGCAGGGGATCCGGCTACGGGGGGCTGGGAATGCTGGTCACGGAGTTCAGGACGGACGTGGTGGCAGCGCCGGAGCGGTTCGCACTGTGGGAAGAAACCACAGCACAATCGCACATGCGCAACCGGCTGCGCAGCAACGACCAGGACGACTTCCGGGCCAGGATGCGCGTTCTGGACTTCGGCGAGGTACAGGTGTCCGCGCTGGCCTACTCGCATCTGGAGATCGCTCGGACAGCGAAGCTGATACGGCAGTCCGACCCCGAGGTGTGCCAGATCAACTACTTTCTCGACGGAGAAGGCGCTGTCTCCGTAGACGGGGACGACAGGGTGCTGAGTACCGGCGATCTGGTGGTCACGGACAGCAGCCGTCCCTACTGCGGCAACGTTCGCGCCGTTCCGGGCAAGTGGTCGCATGTGACCATGCAGTGTCCTCGCCGGCTGCTGCCGTTGCCGGAGAAGAGGGTGCAGGGCTTGTTCGCGGTCCCGATCAGCGGGCGCAACGGCATGGGCGGGGTGTTCGCCCGCTGGCTGACCGATCTCAACACGCGCGCCGACGAGTTCACCCCCGCTGACATCCCCACTCTCACCTCGGTCACCCTGGACCTCCTGGCATCTGTGATCGCCACTGAGGAGGCACTGCCCCCGGAGGCACGCAGGACCGCATTGCGGGCCGGGATCAACGCATTCGTCGAGCAGCACCTCGCCGACCCGGCCATGACCCCCCGGACGGTGGCGGACGCCCACCACATCTCCCTGCGTCATCTCCAGCAGCTGCTCGCCGAGGACGACACGTCGCCGGCCGCCTGGATACGCCACCGCCGTCTGGAACGCTGCCGCCTCGATCTGACCGACCCCCGCCTGAACGCCCGCCCGATCCAGGCCATCTCCGCCCGCTGGGGCTTCACGGACCCGAAGCACTTCAGTCGCCTGTTCCGCGCCACTTACGGGATTCCGCCACGGGATTTCCGGGACCGGTCGCGCGAGGCGTGCGCGAATCGGCACCAGCCCTGCGCGGATTGACACGGGCGAGTGCGGTTGCCCTCGGCATGCTGGTTCCGGAAGCCGGGTCAAGGATCAGCGGCCTGCGGCCTCGCCCCGCATCACAGCACGGAGCACTGGGCGAGAGGCCGCGATTGCTCGACGGACTTCCGGACGTTCATGCACGCCACGATGATCAAGGGAGCAAACGAATGCGTACTCGATTCTGGCTCACCAGCGTTGCCCTGGGAGCTGCCCTGGTGACCGGCGGCACCGTCGCCACCGCCCAGGCGGCATCCGCGTCCTCCGACGCGAGCACGGCCGCCTACGGCCCGGTGGTGCCTTTCGCATACACCGACGTCGGAACCTACAGCACCGAGGCGGCCTGCCTGGCGGACGGGGAGAGCTCGATCTACTCCGACTGGTTCTGCCGCCAGAGCACCACCACCAGCAACTGGCACCTCTGGGTGAACCTGAACTCGTAGGCGGTGACGGTCGGCTGTCCGGACAGGCCGGTGACGGCCGGCAACCGCCGGCAGGTGGTGCGGCCGGACCGCCTGCCCGGCCGGGGTGGGCCGGTTGTCCATGTACTCGGCGCGGCGCGGGTACAGGCGCATGAGGTCGGTCGCCGGTGCAGGGGCGGGTTGGGCGGTTGTTCCTGAACAGCCGGTGCTGCCGTGACAGCCGACGAGGAATGAGCCGGTCACGCCGAGCGGGTCGGCGTGACCGGCTGCGATGATGTGGTCAATGAGGGCCAACACATCTGTGCTGACGAAGGTGTCGGCCGGGCCGTGGTCTTCGGAGCGAGTTCGGGTCTGTTCGTTGGCCCGACTGGCAGCGAGGCGGCCGGCCCAGCTGTCCTGCGTGAACCGGGACCACCTGTGCGCCGTGCTGGGAGCTGTGCCGCGGAGATCGCCGACGACGATCGAGGGCAGTGTCGACGGGCGTTCAGATTCCGGACGGCGCCGATCTCCCCGGCTGCCCGGCCTGCGGGAACGAGGAGGTGCTGGCTGAAAGCTGACGAGTTTTGGCACACCTGGCTCGACTGGATGCGCGAAGCCGCCGCCCACGGGGGCATTCCGGTGGGCTGACACCTGCTTGGGTCCAAGAAGCGCACCGACTCGCTGGTCCGACAGCCGCGTCGGCCCGGCGTGTACAACTCAACCTTCGTCTGACGCGGCATGTGACCCGGCCCCGTGGAACGGTACCGGGCCGTGTCACGGCAGGGCACTGTCATGTTGTTGAGCATGTCGGTGTCCGACGATGCGTTGGGGCACCGTGGGCTTGCGTTCCAGGCCTGTGGTCAGGCCGTGTTGGCCGACCGGCGGCTCGGGCGACCTGGTCCGGATCGCGAAGCGAGCTGTGTGAGCGGAGAAAGTATCAGGCCGAGTCAGGAGTTCCCGACTTCTGTTGTCCGTCCTTCGCCGACAGGGGCACAGGCTCTTCGACATTCAGAAGCCTCAAGACCAATCCGCGGTTCGCGCGGCCCCGGATTACACGGGATGTTCCGGCCTGTCACGCCTAAGAAAGAGCGATTATGAGAGAACCAGTACATATTGGCGCAAGCCCGTCGGTCAAGCCTGACCTGCAGCGGCTGCTGCACGAGGTGGCACTGGGCGACCAGGAGGCTTTCGCCAAGGTCTACGATGCCGTGGCCGGCTCCGTCCTCGGTACTGTCCGGGCGGTCCTGCGCGATCGTGCACAGTCGGAGGAGGTTGCGCAGGACGTTCTGGTGGAGGTGTGGCGAACGGCCCCGCGCTACCGTCCCGAGCGCGGAAGCGCCATCAACTGGATTCTCACCTTGGCCCACCGGCGGGCGGTGGACCGGGTCCGGTCGGTGGAGGCCGCCGCGGCCCGGGACACAAAGGCCGCCCTGCTTGACCATCAGCCCGCATTCGACGAAGTGACTGAGCAGGTGGAGACCCGGCTGGAGCAGGAACAGGTACGGCGCTGTCTGCGGACCTTGACCGAATTTCAGCGGCAGTCGGTCACTCTGGCCTACTACCGCGGTCTGACCTATCGGGAGGTCGCCGAAGCGCTCACGCTACCGCTCGGCACGGTCAAGACCCGGCTGCGCGACGCGCTCATCCGGCTCCGCGACTGCCTGGGCGTGACGGCATGACCCCCACGGATCTGCATGGTCTGACGGGCGCCTATGCATTGCATGCGCTGGATGACGACGAGCGTGTGGCCTTCGAACTTCACATGGCCGGGTGCGAGGCCTGCGATCAGGAGGTCGCGGAGTTCACGGCCACCGCAGCACGCCTGGTTCCGGCTTCCGGGGTGCGTACCCCTTCGGTCATGCGGGAGCAGGTCTTGCGCCGCATTGTCACCGTGCGCCAGGTGGCGCCAGGTTCCGTGCCTCTGGACCGAGCGCGCCGCGGGGTGCGGAGCGGGCGTGGCCGGGTCCGGTGGGCGCTGGCGGCAAGTGTGGCTGCCGCGGTTCTGTTCGGCGGCGCCGCGGTGTGGCAGTACGAGCGCGCCCGGGACGCACGAGTTCAGGCGGCACAGGTTCAGCGGAACGTTGAGGATGTCGCCGGTGTGCTGACGGCATCCGATGCCAAGTCCCGGTCGGTTCCGGTTGCGGGCGGTGGGGGCACGCTGGTGGTCTCCACCGGTCGTGACCGGGCTGTTTTCGTCGCCTCGCGGATGGCCGCACCTCCGCGCGGCAAGGTCTACCAGCTGTGGTTCTCGGACGGCGGGAAGATGCGGCCGGCCGGCCTGATGAGCCCTGACCGCAGCAGCCAGGCCGTGCTGATGGAAGGGGCGGTCGATGACGCCACCGGCATCGGCATCACGGTGGAGCCGGCCGGCGGATCCAGACAGCCGACCACCCCTCCCCTGGTCGTGCTCGGCGTGCCGGTGTGAGGCACGGGTGTGGGGAGGCCGTCCCATGGCGGGCTTCCCACTCCCTCACCGGTTCCTACGGGGTGGCAAAGGAACAAAACTGCTGGTTCGCGCCGCGTAGGCGTGCCAGCCAGGCCGGTCGGTCATGTGCTGCTCCAGCAGTCGCTTTCCACTGCCTTTGGTCAGCAGTGCGCTCATGACCAGCGGTGAGATCACGGACACGGCGGCGGCCATGAGCCCCGCGTCGCAGGCGATGAGGAACAGGCCCCACCAGATGCAGAAGTCCCCGAAGTAGTTGGGGTGCCGGCTGTAGCGCCACAGTCCCTGGTCCATGATTCGGCCGCGGTTGGCGGTGTCTGTCTTGAAGCGCGCCAGCTGGGCATCCCCCACGGCCTCGAAGAACAGCCCCAGGGCCCACACCCCTGCGCCGGTGAAGGCCAGGGCGGACAGCGGCCGCATCGTGTACTGGGCGGCCTGTACTGGCAGCGAAACCAGCCACACCAGGAATCCTTGGAGGAGATGGACCATCCGCAGGGCGTACAGGTTCCGGTTTCCCGGCGCGCGGGCCAGCATCGTCTCGTATCGAGGGTCCTCGCCGTGACCGGCGCCCCTGCGCGCGATGTGGACGGCGAGCCGCAGCCCCCATGCGACGGTGAGACCGGTCACCAGGGTGCGTCTGGCCGGATCGCCGTGGCCTGCCGAGTGGGCGAAGGTCACCAGGGCGACTGCGGCGAAGGCCACCCCCCAGGCAATGTCGACGATGCGGTGCACTCCTCGGACGAGGGCGATCGCGAAGGTACTGAGCATGACCGCCAGGGCGGTCGCCGCCGCCCATCCGAGGTTCGCGGCGAACGCACCGCGGGCGAGCCCGTTCACCGGCCGACCAGGTGCCGGTACCAGTCGGCCGCCTCCGCCGCCGTCAGGCCGCTGTCGCCATCGGCGGCCGGCCGGGCACACACGATCTGGTCGACGCCCATGCGGCCCTCCTCGAAGGCCAGGGCCCCGCCGGCCAGATACAGGCGCCATACGCGGGCGGTCTCCTCTCCGACCAGTCGCACGAAGTCCGCCCAGCGCTCTTCGAGAGTGCGGTGCCAGGCTCTGATGGTGCGTACGTAGTGCTCGCGCAGGGACTCCGCAGACAGCACCTCCAGGCCGGCTGCCTCCAGAAGACCGATGGTCTCGCCCAGCGGCCGCATGTGCATGTCCGGGGCGATGTAGGACTCGATGAATGCGCCGCCTCCCGGGGAACGCGTGCCCCGGGACATCTGCTGTACGAGTACGCGACCGCGAGGGCGTACCAGACGGTGCAGGCAGGCGGCGAACGCCGGGTACTCGTCGTTGCCGACGTGCTCGCCCATCTCTACGGTGGCGACCGCGTCGTAGGCGGAGCCGGTGATGTCCCGATAGTCCTGGCACACCACTTCGACCAGGTGGTCCAGTCGTCGCTCGTGGACCTGTCGCCGTACGTAGGCGGCCTGTTCCCGTGCCAGGGTGACGGCGGTGACGTGTGCCCCGTGTCTTTCGGCCGCGTACAGGGTGAGCGAGCCCCAGCCGCAGCCGATGTCGAGCAGCCGGGCGCCGGGGCCGAGGCCGAGCTTGCGGCAGACGAGCTCCAGTTTGGCGAGCTGGGCGTCGGCGGGGGCGAGATCGGCTTCGTCGCCGGTCCAGTAGCCGCAGGAGTAGGCCATGGTCTCGTCGAGGAGAAGGCAGTAGAAGTAGTTGGACAGGTCGTAGTGATGGCTGATCGCCGCTCGGTCGCGGGTCCTGCTGTGCAGGTTGCCGTGCAGACGTGCCTGGGTCGCCGGGGCGGGCGGTCGCGGGCCGACGGCCCCCAGCCGTACGGCCTCACCGGCCGTGCGCGCCCAGTCCGCCGGGGAGAACTGCGGGGCGTGCAGGCTCCTTTCTCGCGCGGCGGCCCACATGGTGCGCAGTGCCTGGGTCAGATCGCCCTCGATGTCGAGTTCGCCGGTGACGTAGGCCTGGGCCAGGCCGAGTTCGCCGGGCTGCCACAACAGGCGGCGCAGTGCGCGTCGGGAGCGAACGACGACCACGGGGGTGTCGGCGGGGCCGGTTTCGCTGCCGTCCCAAGTGCGCAGCCGCACCGGGAGCGGCCCGCCGAGCGCATTCTCGGCGAGGGCAGCGAGCCGTTGCGCGGCACCGGTGCGGACTCGAATGCGGGCGGTCGTCATCGGGTCGAGGTCTCCTTGGTGAGCAGGTACTGCTGGACGTCGAGGTATCCGGAGCGGAATCCGGCCTCGGAGTAGGCCAGGTAGAAGGTCCACAGGCGGCGGAAGGTGGCGTCGAAGCCGAGCGATGCGACGTCGTCGGCGCGGTCGGTGAACCGTTCCCGCCACAGGCGCAGTGTTTCGGCGTAGTGCTCGCCGAAACCGTCCCGGGCGACGACTGTCAGCCCCGTGTGGTCGCGAACCGTCTCCTCAATGGCAAGTGTGGAAGGGATCAGACCGCCGGGAAAGGTGTACTTCTGGATCCAGGTGTGGGAATCACGACTGGCCAGCATCCGCTCGTGCGGCATGGTGATGGCCTGCAGAGCCACTCGGCCGCCCGGCGCCAGGCGCTCGTCGAGGGTGCGGAAGTAGACGGGCCAGAACTCTGCACCGACCGCCTCGATCATCTCCACGCTGACGACCGCGTCGTAGGTGCCGCGGGCCTCGCGGTAGTCGCACAGCTCGATCGATACGCGGTCGGCGTACCCGGCCCGGCGCACGCGTTGGAGGGCCAGTTCACGTTGTTCCCGGGAGAGGGTGAGCGAGGTGACGTGCGCGCCGCGGGCGGCGGCTCGCAGGGCGAGTTCGCCCCAGCCCGTGCCGATCTCAAGCAGGCGGGTGCCCTTGTGGACGCCTGCCAGGTCGAGCAGCCGGTCGACCTTGCGCCGCTGGGCAGCGGCCAGCAGCGGCCGGTCGGCGGGGAAGCCCCGGAACACGGCGGCGGAGTACGTGAGTGTCTCGTCCAGGAACAGCGCGAACAACTCGTTGGACAGGTCGTAGTGACGGCTGATGTTGGTGCGCGAACCGTCGGGGGTATTGCGCTGCGCGTGGGGCTGCCGTTGCGCCCACAGGCCGCGCAGCCGCTGCAACGGTGCCGGGACCAGGTGCGCGGCGCGGGCGGCGAGCACGGTGAGCGCGCCGACCAGATCCGGGGCGTCCCACTCGCCCGCCATGTACGACTCGCCGAACCCGATGAGCCCGCGGGTGCCGATGCGAGCATGGAACGCCTTCGGGTCGCACACCTCTATCAGCGGTCCGTCCAGGCCGAGAGTGCCGCCGTCGGCGTACCGGACACGCAGGGGCAGTCGCCGCAGGGCGCCTGCCAGTACGGACGCGGTGAGGGCCCGTACCGGCCAGGACGCCTTCGGAACAGCGGCCACGTCGGGCCAGCGCTCGGCGTCGACGGGGGCAATGCGGTGGCCGCCGGTGAGGTGGCGGGCTGTGGGACGGGGTTCGACTTGGGTCATGACGCACTCTCCGGGTTGCGGCGGCCTGGGCGCGGCTGCACCGGCAGGCCCCGCAGGAACAGGCGGATGCCGTGGCAACGGATCGCGGCCGACACCATCAGGGTCGGCCAGGGATGACGCAGCAACAGGCGCAGCAGCACGGGAACCGTTCCCTCGCACCGTCTGCCGTGGACGGCGGCCGTGAAGGGCGCGCCGTGGGGCCGTCGCAGCCGAATCGACAGACGCAGGTGCTCGCCGGGTGGCGGGAGCCACATCTCGTAGCGGCCGTCCACCGGGTTGAACGGCGACACGTAGAAGTCCTTGCCGACCTGGGCGGCGCCGTTCGAGTCGGGGTGCAGCAGGTAGGCGTGGCGCTCGCCGTAGGTGTTGTGGACCTCGGCCACCACACAGCGCGGTCCGCCGTCGGGGTCGTGACACCAGTACAGGGTGAGGGGGTTGAAGACGTGTCCGAGGACCTGGGCGTGCGTGAGCATCAGCACTCGGCCGCCCTGCAGGTCGATGCCGTGCTCGCCCAGGAAGCCGTCGAGCGCGGCCCGGACCGACGGGGCCTGCCCGGTGAAGTGGTCGCACGCGCGGAAGCCGGCGAGCAGGCCGAGCGGACGCGGCAGCACGGGCAGGTGGTCGAGGTCGACCAGCCACAGGTAGGTGCGGTGCCGCAATGCGTAACGCAGGGGTGCCCGGCGCACGTGGGTGATCGTGCACGGGTAGAGAGCTGCCGGTCGCGAAGGTGCCGGCTGCCGGGCGGACGGCTCGGTCACCACTCCACTCCCAGGGCGGCGGCCGCCTCGACACCGCTGCGGCAGCCGTCCTCGTGGAATCCCCAGCCGTGATAGGCACCCGCGAACGCGGTGACGGCCGTGTTCAGTTCGGGCAGCCGACGCTGGGCTGCGACCGACTCGGGTGTGTACACCGGATGTTCGTAGGTCATGCGGGCCAGTACGCGGGCAGGGTCGACGCGGTCCTGACCGCCGAGGGTGACGACATGGGTCTGCGTGGCGTCCAGTCGTTGCAGCCGGTTCATGTCGTAGCTCACCTGCACCCGGTCCGCGCTCGTCCGGCAGTCCGGCATCAGGTAGTTCCAGGAGGCTCGGGCCCCGCTCGCACGTGGAAGCAGGGAGGTGTCGGTGTGCAGCAAGGTGGCGTTGCGGGAGTAGCGGAACGCGCCGAGAACCTCCTTCTCGTCCGCAGTCGCGTCCCCGAGCAGTTGCAGCGCCTGGTCGGGGTGCACGGCGATCACCACGTGGTCGTAGGTGGTGGTGGTCGCGTCGTCCGCGGTCACGTCCGCACTGTCCGCGTGCCGGAGCACGGACCGTACGGGGGTTTGGGCACGCACCTCGTGCAGGCCCGCCGCGATCCGGTGGACGTACGTTCCCGAGCCGCCGGTGACGGTCCGCCACGCCGGTGACCCCTTCACCGAGAGCATGCCGTGGTGCGCGAGGAACCGGAACAGATAGGTCGCCGGATATCGCAGAGCCGTCTCCGCGTCGCAGGACCACACCGCGGACACCACCGGCGTCATGAAGTGCGCCCGGAAGTAGGACGAGAACCCGGCCCGGCCCAGGAAGGCACCGAGCGTCAGCGTATCGGCGGTGCCCGTCCCCAGCAGGCGGCGTGCCGTTCGGTGGAAGCGCGGCACTTCGGCCAGCATGCGCAGGTACGGTCCGCGCAGGGTATTGCGCGGCTGGGCGAGCAGTCCGCGAAGGCCCCGTGCACCGGCGTACTCCAGACCGCAGCCCTCGCACCGCACGGACATGCTCATCTCCGACTCCTGCGTGGCGATGCCCAACTCGGAGAACAGACGCAGCAGGTTCGGGTAGGTACGGCGGTTGTGCACGATGAAACCGGAGTCGACGTGGCGGGTACGGCCGTCCGACGCGGTCAAGTCGTGGGTGTGGGCGTGGCCGCCGAGCCGGTCGTCGGCCTCGTACAGGGTGACGTGGTGGGCGCGGGCCAGGATGTGCGCGGCGGTCAGTCCTGCCACTCCGCTGCCGATGACGGCTGTACGGCGCGGGCTTTCCGTACCGGTCGTCGGCCCGGTCGGTGTCACGTCGGACGGTTGTGCCATGTCATTGTTCCCCTTCCCGGACATATGAGCGGCAAGCTCCTGGGGCTGGTCTGCAGGTGTTCCGGTCCGCAGACCAGCCCCGGGGAGGGGGCATCCGGCAGACCCTGCCGGTCGGGTGCTGGCGGATGCCCCGGCATGAGGGACGGGCGCCGCCGGGATCGCCTCCGTCGAGGCGACCGGGCAGCGCGTGCGTCCTCGGTTCACACGGGTGTCAGTTCTTGGGCATCAGGACGGTGTCGATGATGTGGACGTTGGCGTTGGCGGTCCTGACGTTGCCGCAGACCACCTTGGCGGAGTCGTTGACCGTGTAGGACTCGCCCGAGCCGGAGGTCATGACCTTGGACTTCTCCAGCGTGTCGAAGGAGCCGTGCTCCAGGTTCTTCGGGGTGAGCTTCCGGCCGACAACGTGGTAGGTGAGGATCTTCGTCAGCTCGGCCTTGTCGCTCAGGACCTTGTCCAGGGTCGCCTTCGGGATCTTCTTGAAGGCGTCGTTGGTGGGCGCGAACACGGTGATGTTCCGGGCGTTGTTGAGCGTGTCGACCAGGTCGGCCTTCTTCACCGCGGTCACGAGGGTGGACAGGGCCGGGTTACTGGAGGCGGCGGTGGCGACCGGGTCTTCGGCCATGCCGTCGAAGGAGCCGGCACCGTTCTTCGGCACCGCAGAACAGGCGGGGCCGAAGGGCTGGCCCATGCTGCTCGCGGGAGCCGTCGAATTGCCCCTGTTGTCGCTGCTCTTGGTGGCCGGAGCAGCCGCTTCGTCGGAGGAGCCGGACTTCCCCGGGTCACTGCTGTTGCTGGAGCAGGCAGTCAGGGCCAGGGGCAGCAGGGCAGCGGCGGCGAGGAGGCCGGCGGTGCGACGGACGGAGGTGGTCATGCTGTTGTTCTCCTGTTGAATCGCGCAGCGCTCTGCTGAGTTCGGGGGGTATTGCGGAGGTTCGGGAAGGGGCACGAGGCTCCTGCCTTGAGGGTGTCGATACGCGACTCGGTCTTGATCGGCGCCCTGCGGGCCCAGCCGCGCTCGGCCCAGTGCGGGGCGCAGGAACCGAGGGTGGTGAGCTCGATGTCCTTGATCCGCTTGCAGGCCGACACGCAGCCGTACAGGCCCGGAACCACCATCCGTGCTGGGAAGCCGTGCTTCTGGGCGGAGTACGTACAGAAGAAAAGCCCCTGCGATGACCCCTGCTACGGACGGGAGAGCGTCAGTGAGGCTCGTGGAGTCGGGCCGGCCGAGAGCGGCTGCCGCACTGATGGCCCCGAAGAGAAGGACCCCGGCAGCTCCGACCCGCCGGAGTCGTGCCGCCGGCACACCCAGCACCGGGGCGGGCACGGCCGGCACGGCGAGGATGCCGAGCCGCGGTACGAGCCTGTCGTTGGTGCCGAAGTAGCGGATTGCCCAGGCCTTGACCGAAGCGGGCGTTGCGTCGATGGACGCGCAGCCCACCGCGACGACCGGGCTGGACCGCGGACGTACCGCCGCCGCGACCGGTTCGGCCACCGCCGGCGCGGCAAAGCCGGCCAACGCCCCGCTCGGCGCACCCAACGCCAGACGCGGCCGACCCGGCCGTACACGCTGGTCCTTCTCTTCGTCCCTCACGCAGGGAATCCGGTTCTGCATGTCGGGCGGATTGGTCCCAGACCCGATCAGGTGAAAAGAGATTCCACACCGATCCCCCATCCGTTCTGCAACGTATTACCTGGTTGAGGTGCCGGCGAGCATCGTCACGGCAACCAGTCCCACGCTCCGTACCCGAGACCTCAAAGACGTCGTGTTCGCTTTCCTCACCGCCAGGATCAACACGCTGCCGGGACACCTGCAGGCCGGTGACGCGGGCGGGATGCCCAGCGCAATCGCTTCGTACTCGGTCTGCGGCAGGCCTGTCCGGTGCGGTCCTGCGGTCACTTTGCACGTTCCCCGGAGCCATTCATCCGTCAGGCCAACCGAAAGTGGGGCGAGGAACGCTCACGGGGACTCGTTTCACGAAACGCTCAGCGTGGTGATCGGACCAGGCACGCATGTCCTGACAAGCCGCCGGACGCTCTGGCTTCCACGGACGTGGAACGCCGTCGGCCCGTCGGATACTGCTTCGCGGCCACACCGGGAAAAGGTACTCCGGTCTGTGGGCCCGCGCACTGGCGTGTACAGCCCCACAGGTCGGGCAGGCTCCCCCCTACCGCTTGCGCAGCACGCCGTCTTCCGCGATGTCGCGGCGGATCTCGAAGAAGTCGGCGTTGGCGAGGCTCGTGTCCGTCGCGAAGAGACCAGAACACCCCGACACCTGTTCTGCTCGTGATGCTCTGTCCCGGTGGCGGTCGGGGGGGTGGTTCAGACGGCGGTTGGCCACGTTGCCGAGTGGGCCGTCTTCGGCATCGACACCTGCGCCGCCGTCACGGGGCACGAGTCAGGTTGAACAAGCTTGCTCTTCACCCCTTTCGGCATCCAGGTGCTGAAGTGGATTCAGAGCTTCAGCGGCCCGAAGGTGCCGTCTCGGAACGTGAAGGCGGTCGGCTCGGTGTCGAACTCCTCCCGGAAGTACCCGGTGTAGCCAGGTTCTTCGACGTGGGGTGCGAGCAGATCCAGGACGGTGTAGAGATCACCCATCATGTCGTCGAGCCAGAGGTTGCGGCTGAACAGTCCCCATGCGTGGAGCTCACCACCGGGCGTGAAGCCTCGGGATTGGCGTCGTAGGGACACGGAATCGGCGCCGGGCAGGCGACTGTCCGGATCCGGGGAGAGCAGTGGGTACGAGTGCTCCTCCGCGTCGAGCTCTGCTGGACGCCCGGGGGCCAGGCCGAGGTGCCATCGCAGGGCTGCCAGGACCGTGGCGGGCGTGTCGTCCCGGAGGAAGCAGGTGAAGACGACTTCGTAGTGGAGGCTCACGGGAGTACATTCTGCCCGGCGCCACTGACTGAGCCGGATCATGGCCTCAGGGCCGGGCTTGATCACGTTCGATCAGGGTGTCCGGGCGTCCGACGGTCTTGCTCACGCCGTAGCGGGTGGCTGGCTGCATGTTCTTCGAGCCGAGCAGGCGGCAGCCTCCGGTCGGATCAACGTTCCCTTGATGACGGGGAGCTGGCCGTTCCGGTCGGTCCACGCGGAGCGGGTGGCCAGCCGAGGATGGATGCGGTCCCAGGCCCTCGCGGCGCGAGCGGTGCCGTAGCGGTCGGTGAACTGCACGGTCTCGGCATCGGGCTCGCCCAAGGTGTCGGGCTCGGCAAAGCGGAACTCCTTGCCGTGCTTCGGCGGGCGCCCGCTCTTCGGCGGCGAGAACCAGGGGGACGTCCTACGCCGGCCCCAGCTGCAGCGCCCAGGATCCGGCACCACGAGGTCCGGCCCCCGGCTCCAGCGCGGCAACGCACGAGTAGGGCCGGCGGACATACGCTGCTGCTGAAAGTGCACGAAGCCATGTGGTGAATGTCCTCCGACGGGCAGACCTGCCGGGACGTCCCCCAGGTCCCATTCCTGGGGCGCAGCCGCCCGTCGATGCCGATCCGTTGGCGGGCCGGTCGGGAATCGATGCTGTCCGAGTCCTTTCTGACGTCCGCCGCGTGAGCATGGGGGGGGACAGCCTGGAACGGGTGTCGACTGGTACGACGGCACCTCGGCCCAAGCGCCACTGTGGCGCGGAGGTGGCCGGAGGCCCGCACCGCGCTGCGTTGCGGGGCGGCCGAGCACCCCGCAACGC
>NZ_JBCEWQ010000063.1:0-46261 GCF_038448545.1 Streptomyces sp. CLV115 | reverse complement strand
CGCCACGGGGGTGGAGGCCGGTCAGCCCTGCTGAGGGTGGTGGGCCGGGATCGGGGGGAGCTCGCCGGTCGTCTCGTACGCCGTCAGCATCTCGATGCGACGGGTGTGACGCTCCTCGTTGGAGTACGGGGTGGCGAGGAAGATCTCGACGAACCTGGTGGACTCCTCCACCGAGTGCATCCGGCCGCCGATGGCGACCACGTTGGCGTTGTTGTGCTCGCGGCCCAGGGCGGCGGTCTGCTCGCTCCAGGCCAGCGCGGCACGGACGCCCTTGACCTTGTTGGCGGCGATCTGCTCGCCGTTGCCGGAGCCGCCGATCACGATGCCGAGGCTGTCCGGGTCCGCGGCCGTCCGCTCGGCGGCACGCAGGCAGAACGGCGGGTAGTCGTCCTGGGCGTCGTAGATGTGGGGGCCGCAGTCGACGGCCTCGTGGCCCTGGGCCGTGAGCCACTCGACGAGGTGGTTCTTGAGTTCATAGCCGGCATGGTCCGAGCCGAGGTACACGCGCATGCTCCGAGTGTGGCACGTGCGACGCGGGGTAGCCGCCATCGGGGTCGGAACGTTCCGGCCGTCCGCCCGGGACCTGCGGCGGACCCCGGGTGACCGCGATGCGCACGGATTCCGTGTGAGCGGGGCCACATGGGCAACGATCGGGTCAACGATTCGGAGGAAGGGGTTCCGCTTTTACCGTTCGCCGGGCTTCAATGCATCACTCGCTGTCGCACCCCACTGCGGCGGCCGGGCGCGCATCGCGTGATCCGAGAACGTAAGGATTCGATCCATGACGTCGCAGACGACCACGGCCGGGCCGGTCGACCGGCCGGCCGAGCCGGACTCCCCCCACCACTCCCCGGACGGCCTCAAGCCGGGACTCAAGAACCGCCATCTCTCGATGATCGCCATCGGCGGTGTGATCGGCGCGGGTCTCTTCGTGGGCTCCGGCGCCGGTATAGCCGCCGCCGGACCCGCCATCCTGCTGTCGTACGCGCTGGTCGGCCTGATGGTCGTCTTCGTGATGCGGATGCTCGGCGAGATGGCCGCGGCCCGCCCCAGCTCGGGCTCCTTCTCCGCCTACGCCGACCAGGCGCTGGGCCGCTGGGCCGGTTTCTCGATCGGCTGGCTGTACTGGTTCTTCTGGGTCGTGGTGCTCGCCGTCGAGGCCACGGCGGGTGCCAAGATCCTGGAGGGCTGGGTGCCGGGCGTCCCGCAGTGGGCGTGGGCGCTGATCGTGATGGTGGTGCTGACCGCGACGAACCTGGTCTCGGTCGGGTCGTACGGCGAGTTCGAGTTCTGGTTCGCCGGGATCAAGGTCGTGGCGATCGGCGCCTTCGTGGTCGTCGGACTGCTCGCCGTCTTCGGGCTGCTGCCCGGCTCGGACAACCCCGGCGCGGGACTCGCGCACCTCACCGACACCGGCGGATTCTTCCCCGAAGGGCCGGGCGCCATCCTCACCGGTGTGCTGATGGTCGTCTTCTCCTTCATGGGCAGCGAGATCGTCACCCTCGCCGCCGGCGAGTCGGAGGACCCGCAGCGCGCCGTCCAGAAGGCCACCAACAGCGTGATCTGGCGGATCGCGGTCTTCTACCTGGGCTCGATCTTCATCGTGCTCACGCTGCTGCCGTGGAACGACGCGTCGATCGTGAAGGACGGCAGCTATGTCGCCGCCCTCAACTCCATCGGCATCCCGCACGCCGGACAGGTCATGAACGTCATCGTCCTCACCGCCGTGCTGTCGTGCCTGAACTCCGGCCTCTACACGGCCTCCCGGATGGCCTTCTCGCTCGGCGGGCGCGGGGACGCGCCGAAGGCGTTCGCCCGGACGAACAAGCGGGGCGTGCCGCAGGCCGCGATCCTGTCCTCGGTGGTCTTCGGCTTCGTCGCGGTGTTCTTCAACTACAAGTGGCCCGACACCGTCTTCCAGTTCCTGCTGAACTCCTCCGGTGCGGTCGCGCTGTTCGTCTGGCTGGTCATCTGCTTCACCCAGCTGCGGATGCGCGGCATGATCCTGCGCGAGTCGCCGGAGAAGCTGGTCGTACGGATGTGGCTCTTCCCGTACCTGACCTGGGCGACCATCGCGATGATCTCGTTCGTCCTGGTCTACATGCTGACCGACGACAGCGGACGTGAGCAGGTGCTGCTCTCGCTGCTCGTCGCGGCGCTGGTGGTGGCGGTCTCGCTGGTCCGCGAGGCCAGGAACCGCCGGAACCGGGCAGCCGGGAAGACGGCCGCCCATATCTGACGGCCGTTGTCAGGTTTACCGGAGAGGCTCTCCCCCGCAACGCCACCGAGCGAGCGATCGGAGAGCCTTTTCCATGACCACCACCGCCCCGTCCGGCTTCCAGACCGGTTTCGCCATCCGCCCCGACCTCGTCGTGGAGGCCGCCCGCGCCGAGGACGTGCGCACCGCCGTGGCCGACGCCGCCGCGCGCGGCCTCCGGGTCCACGTCCACGCCACCGGCCACGGACAGCCCGGCGCCGTCGAGGGCGGGGTCCTGATCAGCACCCGCCGGATGGACTGCGTCGAGATCGACCCGGTCCGCCGCACCGCGCGGATCGGCGCGGGCGTCACCTGGGGGCAGGTGATCGAGGCCGCCGTGCCGTACGGCCTCGCCCCGCTGAACGGATCGTCCCCCTCGGTCGGCGCGGTCTCCTACACCCTCGGCGGCGGGCTCCCCGTCCTGGCCAGGGAGTTCGGATACGCGGCCGACCATGTGCGCGCGCTGGACGTCGTGACAGCCGACGGGGTGCTGCGCCGGGTCTCCCCGGCGGACGAGCCCGATCTCTTCTGGGCGCTGCGCGGCGGCGGTCACCGGCTCGGCGTGGTGACCGCCATGGAGATCGGCCTGGTGGAGGCCGGGCGGCTGTACGGCGGCTCGATCGCCTTCCACGGGGACGGGACCGCCGCCGAGGTGGCCGGCCGCTATCTGGAGTGGACCCGCACCGTGCCCGACACCCTGACGTCCTCGCTGGCGGCGGTCCGCTACCCCGACCTCCCGCAGCTGCCCCAGCCGCTGCGCGGGCGCTACGTGGTCTCGGTGCGGGTCGCGTACACCGGCAGCGCGGCACAGGGCGAGCGGCTGGTCGCGCTGCTGCGGGCGATCGGTCCGGCCGTCGTGGATTCGCTGCGGGAGATGACGTACGCCGAGAGCCACACCATTCACAGCGACCCGCCGTTCCCGCACGCCTACTACGGCGACAGCGTGGTGCTCGGCGACCTGGACGGGGACCTCGCCGCGCGCGTGCTGGAGCTGACCGGGCCGAAGGCGCCGATGATGACCGTGGTCCAGCTCAACCACCTGGGCGGCGCGCTCGCCGCCCGGCCCGCCGTGGACAACGCGGTGCCCTACCGGGAGGCCGGGTTCCTGCTGCGGCTGCTCTCACCGCTGGACGGTACGGACGTGGCGTCGGTGCGGTCCCTGTACGCGGAGGTGGCCGGGCTGCTCGCCCCCGGTGCCCTGGGCCGGTCGCTCGGCTTCTCCTTCGGCGGCGGGGACCGGACCGAGGGCTTCCACGACGCCCGGACACAGCAGAGGCTCGCCGGTCTGGTGTCGCGTCACGACCCGGCGAGCCTCTTCGGGGGGAGCTACGGGATCAGCCCCGGCGGCCGATGAGCTTCCAGGCGGCGGGCAGCGCGCCCATGGCCAGCGCGGCCTTCAGCGCGTCGCCGATCAGGAACGGCACCAGGCCGGCCGCGATCGCGGCGCTCGCCGACATGCCGGTGGCCAGCGCCAGGTACGGGACGCCGACCGCGTAGATGATCGCGGAGCCCAGCACCATCGTGCCCGCGGTGCGCAGCACGGAGCGGTCGCCGCCGCGGCGGGCGAGGCCGCCGACCACGGAGGCGGCGAGCAGCATGCCGAGGACGTAGCCGAACGAGGGGAAGCCCATTCCGGAGGTGCCCTCGGAGAACCACGGCATGCCGGCCATGCCCACCAGCGCGTACACCGCGAGGGAGAGGAAGCCGCGGCGGGCGCCGAGGGCGGTGCCGACGAGGAGCGCGGCGAAGGTCTGGCCGGTGACCGGTACCGGGGAACCGGGGACCGGCACGGCGATCTGGGCGGCGATGCCGGTGAGCGCGGCGCCACCGAGGACCAGGGCCGTGTCGACGGCGTAACGGTGCCTGGCGGCGGGCAGCAGGTCGGCGAGGACCGCTCCGGTGCGGGCAGGGGCGGCGGCAGCAGTGCTCATCGGGACTCCGGCGGGGGTGAGGGCAGGTGGGGACAGACTGAGCCCGACGTTAGCCCACGGGTTAACGACCGATCACCATCAGTGGCCCACAAAGCGTTGACCGGGGCGTTGGTGGGGTCCGCACAAAGAGCGGTACGCAACGGCGGGCCGGCGTGACGCTCGTCACTGAGCCGGGTACGGAGCGACCCGGATCCGGGCGGGCCGGGCCTGCCGGGACGGACTGTAGGTTCCCGCCAATTCCACCCGGGGCCTGCCGCCGATTGCGCCGCCGGCCCGTCGTCGGCCTCCACCCGGGGCCGGCGTGGATACGGGGTGCCGCCCGGCCGCGGCCCGCACGCCGCCCCACGTGTCCGGGTGTGCACCTTGTGTGAGCATCGTGCCCGTATAGCGGACAGTGGTTCCCCCTCGGCGGTGCGCGTGCTCAGACTGTGCGCGCACGTCCCCCCACGTATCACCCGTGCGTCCCCCACGTCTCACCGATCGAACAGAGCTTGTCCATGTCTCGGAATTCCGCGTCTCCCCCCACCGGTTCCCCGGCCGCCGTCCTTGACGCCGGGGCCGATTCGGCTCTCACCCACGGGCTCAAGCAGCGTCATCTGTCGATGATCGCCCTGGGCGGGGTCATCGGCGCCGGACTCTTCGTCGGCTCGGGCGCAGGCATCGCCGCCGCGGGCCCGTCGATCATCGTCGCCTACAGCGTCTCCGGGCTGCTGGTCATGCTCGTGATGCGCATGCTCGGCGAGATGTCGGCGGCGAATCCGGCGTCCGGCTCCTTCTCCGTCCACGCGGAGCGGGCGATCGGCCCCTGGGCGGGGTTCACCGCCGGCTGGGCGTTCTGGGTGCTGCTCTGCGTCGCCGTCGGCCTGGAGGGCATCGGCGCCGCGAAGATCGTCACCGGCTGGCTGCCCGGCACCCCGGAGTGGGCCTGGGTCGCGCTGTTCATGGTGGTCTTCCTGGGCACCAACCTGGCCTCGGTGAAGAAGTTCGGCGAGTTCGAGTTCTGGTTCGCCGCCCTCAAGGTCGTGGCGATCACGCTCTTCCTGGTCCTCGGCGTGCTGGCGATCCTCGGGGTGCTGCCGGGCACCGAGGCCCCCGGCACCGAGAACCTCAGCGGCGCGGGCGGATTCATGCCGAACGGCACCGAGGGCCTGGTGATCGGGCTGCTCGCCTCCGTCTTCGCGTACGGCGGCCTGGAGACCGTGACCATCGCCGCGGCCGAGTCCGAGGACCCGGTGCGGGGAGTCGCCAGTGCCGTGCGGACGGCGATGTGGCGGATCGCGCTGTTCTACGTCGGCTCGATGGCGGTCGTCGTCACGCTCGTCCCGTGGGACGACCCGAAGGTCGTGGAGGTCGGCCCGTTCTACGCGGCGCTGGACCACCTCGGCATCGGCGGCGCGGCCGAGATCATGAACGTGGTCATCCTGATCGCCCTGCTCTCCGCGATGAACGCCAACATCTACGGCGCCTCGCGGATGGCCTGTTCGCTGGTCGGCCGGGGCCAGGGCCCGAAGCGGCTCGGCCGGATCTCCTCGGGCGTCCCGCGCACCGCGGTCCTGGTCTCGTCCGTGTTCGGTTTCCTGTGCGTGCTGCTCAGCTACTGGCGTCCCGACGACGTGTTCCCGTGGCTGCTCAACATGATCGGCGCGGTGATCCTGGTCGTCTGGATATTCATCGCCGTCTCCCATCTGATCCTGCGCGCCCGGCTGGAGCGCGTGGCGCCCGAGCTGCTGGTGGTACGGATGTGGCTCTTCCCGTTCCTGACGGTGGTGGCGCTCCTCGCCATGGCCGGCATCTTCTTCCTGATGCTCCGCCAGCCGGACACCCGTGACCAGCTGCTGGCGACCGGTGCCATGACCCTCGTGCTCTGCGCCATCGGTGTCGTACGCCAGCGCCGGGCGGCGGCCGTCAGCGGCTGACGCCGGGTGCGTCCGGTGCGCAGGGCACGTTGAGGGAGAGCAGCGCGCCGCCCGCCTCCCCGATCCGCACCTCGCTCACCGCCGCGTTCCGCAGCTGCGGGAAGACCCGGCGGTAGGAGCCCAGCGGAATCGACAGCAGTTCGCACAGCACCAGCCGCAGCAGGGTGTTGTGCGCGACGACGAGCACCCGCTGCCCCGGGTGCCCGTCCGCGATCCGGCGCAGCGCCGCCGTCCCCCGGGCCGCCGCGGCCCGGGGGTCCTCGGCCCCCGGAAAGGGGTGGGCCACCGGGTCGGCGCGGTAGTCCCGGGCCCGTTCCGGCTGCTCGGCCGCGAATTCCGCCAGGGTGCGCCCCTCCACCTCGCCGAAGTCGCATTCGCGCAGCTCGTGTTCGCGCCGGGGGACGAGACCGAGCGCCTCGCACGCGGGCCGCGCGGTCTCGATGGCCCGGCTGACCGTGGACGTCCAGATCGCGTCGACCCCGTTGCGGGGCGCCCAGTCGCCCAGCTGCCGGGCCTGGCGGCGGCCCTCGTCGGTGAGGGCGATGTCGCTGACCCCGGCGTAGCG
This sequence comes from Streptomyces sp. CLV115, assembly GCF_038448545.1. Taxonomy (NCBI): domain Bacteria; kingdom Bacillati; phylum Actinomycetota; class Actinomycetes; order Kitasatosporales; family Streptomycetaceae; genus Streptomyces; species Streptomyces sp. CLV115. Next base: position 39,592 of record NZ_JBCEWQ010000063.1, on the reverse strand, counting down.
GTTCTCCGCGTGCCAGACGGTCTGCCCGTGGCGGGCGAGCAGCAGGGTGGCCGGGCTGCTGGTCATGGTTTCTCCGTTCGGGTCCGGGCGGTCATGGCTTCTCCGTTCGGGTCCGGGCGGTGGCGCGTGGTCACGACCGCTCCGCCCGGGTGCGGGCGTGGGCGGCGACCGGGCCGGGGAGCCAGCCGCGTCGCTCCAGTTCGTCCACCAGCGTGAGGTACGGCTCGGTGTACCACGCCGTGCGCACCGGGTGCGGGTGCAGCACGTGGCGCGTCCGCACCATCGCACCCGCTGTCCTGTTCAGGCTGGTCCCGGCCCGCGCGCCGTACGCGGCGAGGACGGCCATGCCGAGTGCGGGCTCGCTGTACTGCGGGATGCACACGGACCGGCCCAGGATGTCGGCGCGCAGCCTGCTCCAGTAACCGCTGCGGGCCGCGCCGCCGGTGAAGGTGAGCCGGTCGTACTGCTGGGCGCCGAGCATGTCGAGGTAGTCGAAGCAGAGCCGTTCGACCAGGCCCACGCCGGTGAGCAGGGCCAGCCAGTGCTCGGCCTCGGAGGCGGGCTCGCCGAGCAGGAAACCGGTGGCCTCCGGCGCCACGAAGGGGAACCGCTCCCCTGTCGCCACCAGGGGGTACGCCACCACCCGCGCCGGTTCGTGGTCGCGGGCCAGCGCGTCCATGCGGATCGGGTCCACGTCCGGGAAGGCGGCGGTCAGCACCCCGCCGCCGACGCCCGAGGCGCCGCCCGGCAGCCAGCTCCCGTCCGGCGCGCGGTGGTTGTAGACGACCCCGGCCGGGTCCTCGACCGGCGACGAGGTGACCCCCTTCAGCACCAGCGTCGTGCCGAGCACCGAATTCCAGGAGCCGACGGTCGGCGAACCGGAGGCGAGCTGCGCCGCGCATCCGTCCGTCATCCCGGCCACCACGGCGGTGCCCGCCGGGATCCCGGTCTCCTGGGCCGCCGCCCGCCCCACCTCGCCGATCCTCGTGCCCGGCCGCACCACGTCCGGGAAGATCCCGTCGGGCAGGCCCAGCTTCCCGAACCTGCGCCGGGGCCAGTCCTCCCGCTCCAGGTCGTAGCCGGTCTTCAGGGCGTGGCTGGAATCGGTGGGCAGCGGCGTCCCGGCGAGCCGGGCCAGGACCAGATCGGCCTGGTGCATCACCCGTACGGCGCCGTCCGTCCCCGACCCGTACTCCTTCAGCAGCCACATCACCTTGGGCAGCGCCCAGCTCGGCGGGGCCCCGGCCCTGGCCGCCTCAGCGACGGCCCGCCCGTCGTCGTACATCACCCCGGGGGTCAGCGGCCGGCCGGACCGGTCGCCGAGCAGCACGGTGCCGGAGGTGGCGCAGACGGCCAGCGCACGCGGGGCGGGGCAGTCGCGCAGCGCCTGCCGGCTGGCCGCGCACAGCGCCGTCCACCAGTCGAGGGGCCGCTGCTCGTGCCGTACGCCGTCACGTCTGCCCGTGAGCGGGGCGGAGCCGCTGCCGAGGATCTCGCCGTCGTCCGCCGCCACCACCGCCCGGACGCTCTGCGTGCCGAGATCGATGCCCATCCACATATCGGTCCCCTCTGTGAAGTTCTCACTCTGCACCGAGAATTTCCGTTGCGCGAGGGATTGACGGCCAACTTTCGTTGTTCCAAGCTCTGTTAACCAGTCGATTCAACGTGTGAACGGGCACCCCCCACCCATCTCCGGCCGGACCGTGGAGGTCACGGATGGACATGCACGCGCACGACCGGCGACGGTTCCTCGCCATCGGTGCGGCCGCGGCCGCGTCCGCCGCCCCGCTGCTGACCGCGTGCGGCGCGGGCTTCGGCGACGGCGGTTCGAAGGGCGGCGGCTCCGCGGCCGACGACGTCACCGGCCCGTTCGACTGGAAACGGGCCGAGGGCCGGACCGTCAAGGCGCTGCTCAACAAGCACCCGTACACCGATGCGCTGATCGCCGACCTGAAGGCGTTCACCGGGAAGACCGGGATCAAGGTCGAGTACGACGTCTTCCCGGAGGACAACTACTTCGACAAGCTCACCGTCGACCTGTCCAGCGGGCGCGCCTCCTACGACGTGTTCATGCTCGGCGCGTACATGGTGTGGCAGTACGGGCCGCCGGGCTGGCTGGAGGATCTCGGCCCCTGGATGCGCAACTCCTCGGCCACCGGGGACGACTGGGACCGGGAGGACTTCTTCCCCAACCTGCTCGCGGCCGACCAGTGGTCGCTGGAGGCGGGGGCGCCGCTCGGGCAGGGCGGGCAGTACGCGCTGCCGTGGGGCTGGGAGACCAATGTCGTCGCGTACAACACCGAGGTGTTCGAGAAGCTCGGCCTGAAGCCCGCCGAGACCTTCGACGAGCTGCGCGAGATCGCCGGGGCGATCACCCGCCGGGCGCCGGGGGCGGGCTTCGACGGGATGTACGGGGTCGCGGTGCGCGGCTCGCGCAGCTGGGCGACGATCCATCCCGGCTTCATGACGATGTACGCCCGCAACGGCCTGAAGGACTTCACCGTCGCGGGCGGGAAGGTGAAGCCCGCGATGAACTCCCCGGAGGCCGTCGCGTTCACCCGGGACTGGGCGGAGATGGTCAGGAAGGGCGGGCCGCCGTCCTGGACCTCGTACACCTGGTACCAGTGCTCCGGCGACCTCGGGGCGAAGAAGGCGGGGATGCTCTTCGACGCGGACACCGCCGCGTACTTCCAGGCGGTGAAGGGCGCCTCGCCCGCCTCCGGGAAGATCGCCTTCCACCCCGGCCCGAAGGGCCCGGGCGGCTCGCTCGCCACGAACATGTGGATCTGGTCGCTCGGCATGAACGCCCGCAGCCGCAACAAGTCCGCCGCCTGGCTGTTCCTCCAGTGGGCGACCGGCAAGGAGCACCTGCGCAAGGGCGCGATCGAGCACAACCACATCGACCCGGTGCGGAAGTCGGTGAGCCAGGACGCCGCCTACAAGGACAAGATGCGGGCGATCCCCGGGTTCATCGAGACCTTCGAGACGGTCGTCGACGAGACGAGGATCCAGTTCACCCCGCAGCAGCAGTTCTTCGACGCGACGACCAGCTGGGCCGCCGCGCTCCAGGAGATCTACGGCGGGAAGAACGCCTCGTCGGTGCTGAACGGCCTGGCGGGCGATCTGGCGTCGAAGGTCGGCTGACCGGTGCCGGGACGCGCGGCCACCGTGCCGGAGACCGGCCGCGGGGCGGCCACCGGCCAGGGGTCCGGGAAGCGGGCGGTGCGGGCGGTTCCGGCGTGGCGCCGCTCGCTGCGGCCGTATCTGCTGATCGTGCCCGCGCTGCTGCTGACCGGCGGGATCCTCTACCCGTTCGGGCTCGGCCTCTACTACACGCTGTACGACTTCGCGGCGAGCAAGCCGCAGCCCGACCTGGTGGGCATCGGGAACTACCGGCGGATCCTCACCCAGCCGGCGTTCTGGGACTCGGCGCGGGTGACGGTGGCGTACGCGGTCGGCGCGGCGGCCGTCGAGACGGTGCTCGGGGTGTCCGTGGCGCTGCTGCTGCACCGGTCGAGCCGGGTCGGGCGGGTGCTGGAGAAGATTCTGATCCTGCCGCTGATGATCGCGCCGGTGATCGCCGCGATCATGTGGAAGCTGATGCTCCAGCCGTCGGTCGGAGTCGTCAACCACCTCCTGGAGCCGATCGGCCTGGGCGGTGTGCAGTGGACGGACACCCCGACGGGCGCGCTGCTCTCCTCGATCACGGTGGACGTGTGGGTCTACACCCCCTTCGTCGCGATCCTCGCGCTGGCCGGTCTGCGCTCGCTGCCCGCCTCGCCGTTCGAGGCGGCGGCGGTCGACGGGGCGGGCCGGTGGTTCACCTTCCGGCGGCTGACGCTGCCGATGCTCTGGCCGTACGTGCTGGTCGCCGTGATCTTCCGGTTCATGGACTCGCTGAAGGTCTTCGACATCATCTACGCGCTGACCGAGGGCGGGCCCGGCGACTCGACGATGGTGCTCCAGATCCGGGCCTATCTGGAGGCGATCCGCTTCCAGCGCTACTCGTTCGGGATCAGCTACATGATCGTGCTCTGGGCCGTGGTCTACCTGGTCACGATGGCGCTGGTGCGCCATCTGGGCCGGATCCAGAACCGGGCGGCGGAGGTGCCGGGATGAGGCGCACGATGCCCTGCGCCGGCACGGAGGCGGCCCGGTGAGGCGCAGAGTGCTCTCCGTCGCCGCCGATCTGGCGCTGATCGGCTACTTCGTCTTCGCGCTGTTCCCGGTCGCCTGGATGGTGGTCCTGTCGCTGAAGCCGGCGAACGAGCTGTTCAGCACGTACTTCTCGTTCACCCCGACCCTCGACTCGTACCGCACGGTGCTGGGCGCCGGGGGCGACCAGGGGGTGCCGTTCCTCCGGTTCTTCGTGAACAGCCTCGTGGTGTCGCTGGGCGCGGTCGCGCTGTCGCTGGTGATCGGACTGCCCGCCGCGTACGCCGCCGCGCGGTGGCGGTTCCGCGGCTCGGAGAACCTGATGTTCACCCTGCTCTCGTTCCGCTTCGCGCCCGAACTCACCGTGATCATCCCGTTGTTCGTGCTCTACCAGCGGCTGGGGCTCTTCGACACGTACGTCGGCATGGTGTGGGTGCTGCAACTGGTGACGCTGCCGCTGGTCGTCTGGATCATGCGGTCGTACTTCTTTGACCTCTCCCCCGAGCTGGAGCAGGCGGCGCTGCTGGACGGCTACACCCGCAAGCAGGCGTTCTTCAGGGTCGTGCTGCCGCTGGTGAAGCCGGGGATCGCGGCCGTCTCGCTGCTGGCGTTCATCTTCGCGTGGAACAACTTCGTCTTCCCGCTGATCCTCACCTCGTCGAACGCGCAGACGGTGACGGTCGGGGCGCTGTCCTTCCTCGGCGGCGACCGGCCCAAGTACAACCTGACGGCCGCGGCGGCGCTGGTCTCGGTGGTCCCGCCGCTGCTGCTGGCGCTCACCATCCAGCGGTATCTGGTGCGCGGGCTGTCGTTCGGGGCGGTGAAGTCATGACCGGCCGGACGGCCATCGCGCTGCGCGGTGTCAGCAAGCGGTACGGGAAGCACACCGCGCTCGACGGCCTGGACCTGGAGGTGGGCGAGGGCGAGTTCTTCTGTCTGCTCGGCCCGTCCGGCGCCGGGAAGACGACCACGCTCAAGACGATCGCGGGCCTGGAGCAGCCGCAGGCCGGGACGGTCGAGCTGGGCGGGGCGGACATGGCGGGGGTGGAGCCCTACGACCGGGGCGTGGCCATGTGCTTCGAGTCGTACGCGCTCTATCCGCACCGCACCGCGTACGACAACCTGGCCTCCCCGCTCCGCTCGCCGCGCCACCGCCTCCCCGCGTCCGAGGCGCGCGAGCGGATCGGGGAGGTCGCCGAGCTCCTGGGCATCGGCGCCCTGCTGGACCGCCAGGTGGGCCGGCTCTCCAACGGTCAGCGGCAGCGGGTGGCGCTCGGCCGGGTGCTGGTGCGGCCGGCCAGGGCGTTCCTGCTCGACGAGCCGCTGTCGCATCTGGACGCGAAGCTGCGGCAGGCGATGCGCGCGGAGCTGCGGGCGATCGGCGCGGTCCGGCGCACGACCACGCTGTACGTCACCCACGACTCGGTGGAGGCGCTGGCGCTCGGCGACCGGATCGGGGTGATCCGGGACGGCCGGATGGTGCAGACCGGCACCCGCGAGGAGCTGTGGCACCGCCCGTACGACACCTTCGTCGCCCGGTCCTTCGGCCGGCCGCGGATCAATCTGCTGCCCGGCACGGTGACACCCGAGGGGCACTTCCGGTCGCCGGACGGGGCGTACGAGCTGCCGCTGACGGTGCCCGCACCGCCCGGGACCGCCGTCCAACTGGGCGTACGGCCCCGGGACATCGGCCTCCGGGGCCCGGCGGGGGGCGGCGCCGGCCGCCCGGACCTGGAGCTGACCGGCGCCGTCCATGTCACCGAGCTGCTCGGCCGGGCCACCGAGGTGACCGTACGGATCGGCGGGCAGCGGCTGTCCCTCGTCGTCCCGCGCGCCGAGGCGGCCGGACTGAGCCCCGACCGGCCGGTCCGGCTTTCCGTACCGCCTGAGAGTCTGCTGCTGTTCGAGGCCGACCGGCCGGCACGTCCAGGACGAAGGATCAGCACGTGAGCAACGTTCCGCAGCGGGGCCCCGCCCCGCGCCAGGCATCCATAGCCGAGTACGTCCTCGCGCAGGGCGAGGTGAGCGCCGCAGAGCTGGCGGAGCGCTTCGACGTCAGCCTGATGACCATCCACCGCGATCTGGACGAGCTGGAACGGCAGGGCATCGTCCGCAAGTTCCGCGGCGGCGTCACCGCCCAGCCGTCCGGCGTCTTCGAGTCGAACGTCTCCTACCGGCTGAAGACGATGCGGGCCGAGAAGGCCGCCGTCGCCGAGCGGGCCCTGAAGCTGATAGAGCCGGGCATGGCGGTGATGCTCGACGACTCGACGTCCACGCTGGAGATAGCGCGCAGGCTGCGCTCCATCACCCCGCTGACCGTCGTCACCAACTTCCTGGAGGCGATCAATCTGCTGTCGCAGGAGCGCGGCATCCATCTGATGGGCCTCGGCGGGGACTTCGACCCGCTGCACTCCTCGTTCCTCGGTGTCTCCTGCGTGGAGGCGGTGCAGTCGCTCCAGGTCGACATCTGCTTCACCTCGACCTCCGCCGCGTCCGGCGGCTTCGCCTACCACCAGGAGCAGCACATCATCGCCGTGAAGCGGGCGATGCTCGACTCGGCGAGCCGCAATGTGCTGCTGCTCGACCACTCGAAGCTGGGCCGGGTCGCCCTGCACCGGCTGGCCCCGCTCTCCCGCTTCGATCTGCTGCTGGTCGACGACGGGGCGTCCCCGCAGGCGCTGAGCGAGCTCGACGAGCACAAGGTGCCCTACGAGGTCTGCTCCACCGGACGGGACTCCGGAGCGGGGGACGGCGATGACGGGTGACGGTGAGGCGGCGGTGAGGGATGACTGAACTGGCCCTGCGCGCACTGCGCAAGACCTACACCGGGCGGGGCCGGGCCGCCGTCGAGGCCGTCCGGTCCATCGACGTCGAGCTGCGCTCCGGCGAGCTGCTGGGGCTGCTCGGCCCGTCCGGCTGCGGCAAGTCCACCACCCTGCGGATGATCGCCGGCCTGGAGACGGTCACCGGCGGCGACATCCTCATCGGCGGCTCGTCGGTGGTGCCGCTCCCGGCCCGGCAGCGCAACATCGGGGTGGCGTTCGAGAACTACGCGCTGTACCCGCCGCTGACGGTCGCGGAGAACCTCGGTTTCGGGCTGGCCGCCCGGGGCGGGTGCGGCCGGGCGGAGATCGGCCGCCGGGTCGCCGCGATGGCCGGACGGCTCGGGATCACCGACCTCCTGGACGCCCGCCCGGCCGGGCTCTCCAGCGGCCAGAAGCAGCGGGTCGCCCTGGCCCGCGCGCTGATCCGGGTGCCCGACGTGCTCCTCCTGGACGAGCCGCTCTCCCATCTCGACGCCGGCCAGCGGGACACCACCCGGCGCGAGTTGAAACGGATCCAGCGCGACAGCGGCCACACCACCATCCTGGTCACGCACGACCAGGAGGAGGCGCTGTCGCTCGCCGACCGGATCGCGGTGATGCGGGACGGCGAGATCCAGCAGCTCGGCACCCCCGAGGAGATCTACGACGCCCCGGCGAACCTGTTCGTCGCCGACTTCGTCGGGGAGCCGGCCGTCAATCTGCTGCCGGGCACCGCCACCGGCTCGGGCACGGTGCGCCTCTCGGACTCCGTGCACGTCCCCGTACCGCACCGGATCGCGGCGGGACGCGCGGTGGTGCTCGGCATCCGCCCGGAGGATGTGCGCCTGGACGACACTGGTGCACGGGCCCGGGTCGCCGCCCATGAGCCCCTGCTGGAATCCGGCATCGCCACGCTCTCGCTCGACGGGGTGGCGAAGCCGCTGGTCGTCGTGACCGGTCCGGAGGTACGGCTCGACCGGGACGACACCGTACGCATCACCGCCGATCCCCGGCACGTCCATGTCTTCGACGCCCAGACAGGAGACGCTCTGCGATGACCCGCCCCCAGACGGTCCGCCCCGCCACGAGGATTCTGCTCGCCGGTGACCACTTCGTCCGCAACTCGCTGCTCGCCGAGGCCGTGCACCAGGCGCTCGGCCCGACCGGCACGGAGCCGCAGCTCACCGAACTCACCCTGCCCTGGCCCCTGGAGCCCTTCGGCAAGGTCGCCGAGGTCGACGAGGCGAGCGACGTCGAGGACGCGCTGATCGCCGCCCTGGACGGGGTCGAGGTGTGCGTGACCCAGATGGGCCCGTTCACCGAGCGGGTGCTGGCCGCCGCCCCCGACCTCCGGCTGATCGTGGTCTGCCGGGGCGGCCCGGTCAATGTGAACGCGGCCGCCGCACGCGCCCGGGGCGTACGGGTGTGCTTCGCGCCGGGGCGCAACGCGGCGGCGACCGCCGAGTTCACCGTCGGGCTGATCCTCTCCGCGCTGCGCCGCATCCCCGAGGCCCACCGCTCCCTCGCCGCGGACGGCCGCTGGGACGCCACCCACTACACGTACGAGAACTGCGGCCTGGAGCTGGAGGACACCCCGGTCGGCCTGATCGGGTACGGCGCGGTGGGCAGCCGGGTGGCCCGGGTGCTGTCCGCGTTCGGTGCCGAGGTCGAGGTGTACGACCCGTATGTGCGCGGCGACGTCCACGGCATGCGCGCCGCGTCGCTGGAGGCGCTGCTGTCCCGTTCCCGGGTCCTCACCCTGCACGCCAGGCTCACCCCGGAGTCCCGGCATCTCATCGGCGCCCGCGAACTGGCGATGCTGCCGCGCGGCGCGGTGGTGGTGAACGCGGCCCGGGGCGGGCTGCTGGACACGGACGCGCTGTGCGACGCCCTGGACTCGGGGCAGTTGCGGGCCGCGGCGCTCGACACGTACGAGCAGGAGCCGCCGCCGGCCACGTCGCGGCTCTTCCGTACCCCGCGTCTGCTGATGACCCCGCACGTGGCGGGGGCCAGCCGGGCCGTCGCGCAGAAGGCGGCCCGGATCGCGGCGGCCGAGGTGGCGCGCCACGTGCGGAACGAGCCGCTCGCCCACGCGCTGTGAGAGGAACCGTGACGATGACCGCGAGCACGACGAGATACATCGGCGTCGATGTCGGCACGTCCGTGGTGAAGGCCGCCGCCTTCGACCCGGGCGGCCGCACGCTGGCCGTCGAGTCCCGCCCGGTGGGGCTCGCGATCCACGGCGGGTCCGTGGAGCAGGACATGGACGAGGTGTACGGCGCGGTCCGCGAGGTGCTGGACGCGCTCGGCTCCGAGGGAGCCGGGTTCGTCGGTCTCACCGGCCAGGGCGACGGCGTCTGGCTGGTCGACGGGGCGGGCCTGCCGGTCCGCAAGGCGATCTCCTGGATGGACGGCCGGGCCCATGAACTGGTCGACTCCTGGCTGGCGTCCGGGGTCTTCGAGACCGTCTACCGGCGCACCGGCAGCGCGATGTTCCCCGGTTGTCCGGGCCCGCTGCTGGCCTGGCTCGACCGGCACGAACCCGCCTCGCTCGACGCCGCGGCGACCGCTCTGTACTGCAAGGACATGGTGTTCCAGCGGCTGACGGGGGTCCGGGCCACGGACGTCTCCGACGCGTCGATGCCGTTCCTGGACCCGGTGACCCGCGCGTACGCCGCGGATGTGGTGGCCGCGCTCGGTCTCGCCCACCGGGCGCCGCTCCTCGCCCCGGTCAGCGACCCGGTGGCCACCGCCGCGCTCCCCTCCGGGTTACGGATCTCCAACGGCCCGTACGACCTGCCGGCCTGCGCGCTGGGCGCGGGCGTCACCCGCCCCGGCGACGGACTGCTGATCGTCGGCACCTGTCTGGCCTCGCTGGTGGCCACCGAACAGCTCGACCTGGACGGCGAACCGGCCGGCCTGCACATCTCCACCGACCGCCCCGGCCACTGGCTGCGCGCCATGCCCGCGATGGTCGGCACGGCGGCCCTGGACTGGGTGCTGACCACCACCGGCGTACGCCACACGGAGGTCGACGCGCTGCTCGCCACCACCGCGCCGGGCGCGAACGGGGTCCGGGTGCTCCCCTACTTCGCCCCGTCCGGCGAACGCGCCCCGTTCGTCGAGCCGAGGCTGCGCGCCGAGTTCACCGGGGTGTCCCTGGAGACCACCCCCGCCGATCTGATCCGCGCCGTCTGCGAGGGCATCGGCTTCGCCGCCCGGCACTGCCTGGAGGCCGCGGGCCTCACCGGCACCCTCGCCCTGTGCGGCGGCGGCACCCGCTCCCCCGCGTGGATGCGGCTGTTCGCCGATGTGCTGGGCCGGCCGGTCCGGATCGTGGAGGGCGAGGTCGGCGCACGCGGCGCGGTGCTGGCGGCGGCGGAGCGCTTCGGAGTGGAGCTGGACACGGCCGCGTGGACGGCCCCCACATCGATCGTCGAACCGGACCCGGCGCACGCGGCGCACTACACGAAGGCGTACGAGGACCACCTGAACCGACTCGCCCAGGCCCGCACGCACGCCCGCGCCTGAGCCCCTCGTTCCCGGGCGGGGCTCCGGTCCTACGTCGAAGGGCTGATCATTGTCGACCCTTCCTGCTGTTAGCCTGCTCTTGCATATAGGTTGCAATAACCACAGGAAAGCAGCTGGAGGGTTCGACCACATGGCCACGTACACGCTTCCGGAACTCCCGTACGACTACGCGGCGCTCGAACCGGTCATCAATCCGCAGATCATCGAGCTCCACCACGACAAGCACCACGCCGCCTATGTGAAGGGTGCGAACGACACCCTGGAGCAGCTGGCGGAGGCCCGCGACAAGGAGGCCTGGGGGGCGATCAACGGGCTTCAGAAGAGCCTCGCGTTCCACCTCTCCGGCCACATCCTGCACTCCATCTACTGGCACAACATGACCGGTGACGGCGGCGGCGAGCCGCTCGCCGCGGACGGTGTCGGTGACCTGGCGGACGCGATCACCGAGTCGTTCGGCTCGTTCGCCGGCTTCAAGGCCCAGCTGACGAAGGCCGCGGCCACCACGCAGGGCTCCGGCTGGGGCGTCCTGGCGTACGAGCCGGTCAGCGGCAGGCTGATCGTCGAGCAGGTCTACGACCACCAGGGCAACGTCGGCCAGGGCTCCGTCCCGGTCCTGGTCTTCGACGCCTGGGAGCACGCCTTCTACCTCCAGTACAAGAACCAGAAGGTCGACTTCATCGAGGCGATGTGGGCCGTCGTCAACTGGCAGGACGTGGCGAAGCGTTACGCGGCGGCCAAGGAGCGCGCCGACGTCCTGCTGCTCGCCCCCTGACCGGAAGACGCCCGGACGTCCTGCCTCGTGATCGTCTTCTCAACCTTCACCGGGCAGGCGGATGAAGGGAGAACCCCCGCCTGGACGTGCAGGCGGGGGTTCTTCTGCGTATTCGAGGAGTCAGACGGCTGCGGCGCGCCCCAGCAGCGTGCTCAGCACCTGCTCGGCATGCGTCCAGAGCACCGCCCCGCCGGCCTCCGGCACCAGGTGCCGGACCGCGCCCGGGATGCGCGTGGTCAGTCCGGCCCCCTGGTCGGGCGAGTGGCCGGTGTCCTTCTCCCCGTACCAGAGGTCGACGGGTACGGCGATGTCCGCCAGTGCGATCCCCCAGCGCCCCATGGCCAGGACGGTGTCCCGGGCATAGCCGGCCGCTCCCTGCGCGAAGGCCTCGTCGAGCGCGCGCCGGTAGGCGGCCGCGAACGCCGGCTGCTGATAGACGGCGAGATCGCACTCCGGACTGCCGGACATGACCATGTCCCACATCGCCTGCGAGCCGAACCCGGCGAAGACCTGCTCGGCGGCGGCCGGGTCGAGGACGGCGAGGTCGACGAGGCGCCGCAGTTCGCCCGGCAGCGCGTCGGCGAAGCGCGGCTCGGCGATCTCGTCCCCGCCGGAGACGACCGCGAGCGCCCGGACCGCTCCTGCTGCGGCGCACGCCAGCGCGAACGGCGCCCCTTGGGAGTTGCCGACCATCAGGGGCCGTCCCAGGCCCCGCAGACCGGCGAACGCGCGGACGTCGTCGACGAAGTCGTCGAAGGTGCGGCCGGGCCGGGGCGAGGAGACGCCCAGGCCGGGGCGGTCGACGGAGATCAGCCGCACACCCAGCGCGTCCAGCGCCTCAGCTCCGAACCCGAGGTGCCTGCTGGTGGCCGCCCCCGGCGAGAACAGCACCGGCACCCCGTCCGCCGGCCCCCACTCGGCCCAACCCAGCGACCGCCCTCCCGAAAGCTGCTCCGTATCGATACGAACCGGGTCCATCACACACAAATCCATGCACCCGATCATGGCCGGATCCATCGTTCGTGTCCAAGAGTTTTCCCGCCGAGCGCCATGCGCCGACGGCCGGGCGCCGACCGTCGACGGCCGAGCACCGCGGCCGGCCGTCGGTCACCCGACGGACACGCCCATCCCCTTCACCTCTTCGGCGCTCACGACGTCCGCACGGTCGCGCAGGTGCGCGCGCTCCGGTTTCCTGCCGCCGTACAGCACTCGGCCGCGGTCACCGATGACGACCGGCTCGTTGCGCGCGGCAGCGCTTGAACAGGGTGAGCGATTCACTGATCCGCCCGGCATCACGCGCGGGAGCCGGGCCCCCGAGTGACGGCGTCCGGCCAGGGGATGTCGGTCTCGACCGGCGCGGCGTAGTCGATGCCGGGCACGGCGAATCCGTACAGCCGCTGCACTTCGGCGTGGAACCAGCCGAGGTCGGCGAGTTCGGTGATGTTCGCGGTGGTGGCGGTGTTCCACCGTTCGGTGACGGCCGCCTGGACGGCGGGGGCGAGTTCCCAGGTGTCCAGGCGCACCCGTCCCTCCTCGTCGAGGTCGAGCGGGCGGGCGCCGGTGAGCTGGTCCCACAGGTCGGTGAGCTGCCCGATCGGCGGGACCATGGCGTGGCCGAGAACGCCGCGGAGCAGCCCGACGTACAGGGCGATGCCCGGGATCGCGGTCGAGGACTGGGTGACGGCAGCCGCGTTGACCGAGGTGACCGCGCGCCCGCCGACCAGCTTGCCGAGCCGCTCGTCCAGGGTGCGGGCGGTCTGTTCGAGGTGGGACTTGGCGGCGCCGATGGTGCCCTGCCGGTAGATCGCCGCCGTCAGCGCGGAGCCGATGTACGAGAGGGCCGCGGTGGTGAATCCGTCGGCGAGCAGTCCGCGGTCGGCAAGGTGGTCGATCCACCGCTCCCAGTCGGTACCGCCCATGACGGCGACGGTCTGCTCGATGTCGTCGCCGTCGGCCGGCTGCGTTCCGACCTCCCGCACCTCACCGGTGCCCCCGTCGTCGAAGACGAGGGTCTTGGTGCGGTACGCCTCGCCGATGGGCTTGAGGACGGAGGCGTACGTGGTTCCGGTGACGGGGTCGGTGCGGCGCGGGGCGGCCACCGAGTAGATCAGGTAGTCCAGACGGCCGTCGAACCGCTCCTCCAGCACCTGAGCGACCTGGTTCTTCATCTCGTCGGAGAACGCGTCCCCGTTGAGGAACACCATGTCGTGACCGTGCCGACGGACGAGCCCGGCGGTCGCGGCCGTGCGGTACCAGCCGGCCGTACCCGTACGCCGCCCGGGGGCCTTCTCGAAGCAGACCCCGATGCCGCGGATCCCGGCACGGGCGAGACCCGCGATCGTCGCGGCCAGCCCGTACCCGGCGGAGGAGCCGATGACCAGCGCCACGGGTGCCCGGTCGGGGGCCCGGGACGGGGCGGGGACGGCCTGCCACATGTCCTCCACCAGGCGCGCACAGCCCGCCGGGTGGGAATCGAGGAAGAGGAATCCGCGATTCTTGGGGGCGATGACACGTTCGCTCATGGATTCGGGTCCTTACGGTTCGGCACGGACGAGGAAGCGGCGACCGCGAGGGGACGCGCCGCACCCTGCAAGTCTGCGACGGTGTGCAGACGGGTGATCACCTCGCCGGCGACAGTATTGCCCGGCAACTGTTGGAGGCTTCTCCCCTGGATGCCTTTCCCGGGGCCTCCCCCGGGGCCCCTCCCCCGAGGCCTTGCCCCGGGCTCACCACGCAGAGCACCGTCCCAGCGAGGAAGGTGCGGGACGGGGCCCCGTGTCCGGGCGTGACAGGTGCGGGCGTCAGCCGGTGACCAGCGCCAGCATCAGCCCGTCGTACCCCTTGCTCCCGACGGTCTGCAGCGCGGTCGCGCTCAACGTCGGCTCCGCCGCGACGAGTTCGGTGAACCGGCGTACGCCCTGCACCGTCGGGTCGTCGCTGCCGCCGTCGACCACCTCCCCGTCGCGCACGACGTTGTCGGCGACGATCAGGCTCCCGGGCCGGGTCAGCTTCAGGGACCAGGCGAGGTAGTCGGGGTTGCTCGGCTTGTCGGCGTCGATGAACACCACATCGAACGGTCCGTACCCCTCCTCCGCGATCTCCGGCAGCGTGTCGAGCGCCCGGCCGACCCGGATCTCGACGGCAGCCGCGAGCCCGGCCCGCTCGATGTTGGCCCGCGCCACCTCCGCGTACGCCGGATCGGCCTCCAGCGTCACGACCCTGCCGCCCTCCGGCAGCGCGCGGGCCAGCCAGATGGTGCTGTAGCCGCCCAGGGTGCCGATCTCCAGCACGGTGCGCGCGCCCTGGAGCCGGGCCAGCAGGTTCAGCAGCTTGCCCTGGTTGGCCGCGACCTGGATCGCCGGAAGACCCGCCCCGTCACTGGCCTCCACGGCCGCGTCCAGGGCTTCGTCCGGGCCCACCAGCAGTCCGTTGAAGTAGTCGTCGACCTCGGCCCACCGCGCGTCCGTCATGGCTTCACCTCTCCACTATCCAATGAGTTCCCAAAAGGAACCTACATCATGCGAGGTGGATGCGATGATGAGCGCCATGGATTCGAGCCCGGCCCCCGCCGACCCCACTGTTCTGCACCCGATGCCCGGCCAGCCCCGGGTCGTACTGCTGAAGCCTCTGGTGAAGTCCGAGCTGATCGAGGTCGGAGACTTCTCGTACTACGACGACCCGGACGACGCGACCGCGTTCGAGACGCGCAACGTGCTGTACCACTACGGCCCGGAGAAGCTCGTCATCGGGAAGTTCTGCGCGCTGGGGACCGGGACGCGGTTCATCATGAACGGCGCCAACCACCGGATGGACGGCCCGTCCACCTTCCCGTTCCCCTCCATGGGCGGCTCCTGGGCCGAGCACTTCGACCTGCTCACCGGGCTGCCGGGCCGGGGCGACACCGTCGTGGGCAACGACGTCTGGTTCGGCTACGACGCCATGGTGATGCCGGGCGTACGGATCGGACACGGTGCGATCATCGGCGCCGGCTCGGTCGTCACCTCGGACGTGCCCGACTACGGCATCGTCGGCGGCAACCCGGCCCGGCTGATCCGCACCCGCTACGACGAGGAGACCGTCGCCCGGCTCCTCGCCGTCGCCTGGTGGGACTGGCCCACCGATCACCTCACCCGACACATCCGCACCATCATGTCCGGCAGCGTCGACGCTCTCGAAGCGGCTGCCCCGGAGGGGACACCATGACGATCACCGTCCGCGAACTGGCCTACTACCCGGTCAAGGGCTGCGCCGGGACCACGGTCGACTCCGCGCAGGTCCTCGGCACGGGCCTGGAACACGACCGCACGTTCATGGTGGTGGACGCGGCCGACGGCTCCTTCCGCAGCCAGCGCACACACCCCGCGATGGCCGCGATCAGGGTCGTGGTCCTGGACGGCGGGGCGGCCCTGGCCCTGACCGCCGAGGGCGTCGAGCCGTTGCGCCTGGACGTGGACGGCGACGGCGCGCGCCGCGACGTCAGCATGTTCGACCGCCCCCTCGGCATGGCCGCCGACCAGGGGGACGAGGTCGCGGAGTGGTTCTCCGACGCACTCGGCGTGAAGTCCCGTCTGGTGCGGGTGCTTCCCGGCTTCGACCGGGACGGCTGGGGCGACACCCCCGGCAAGGTCAACTTCGCGGACGCGCACGCGGTGCTGGTCACCTCGACGGCCTCCCTGGACGGCCTCAACGCCCGCATCACCGCCCGGGGCGACGCGAAGGCCGTCCCGATGAACCGCTTCCGCCCCAACATCGTCCTGACCGGCGACGACGAGCCCCACTTCGAGGACCGGGTGCGCCGGATGCTCCTCGGCACGGTGGAACTGGCCCACTCGACCCGGGCGACGCGCTGTGCCGTCCCCATGGTCGACCAGTCCACCGGCCACCGCGCGGGTCCGGAACCGATCCGCACCCTGTCGACGTACCGCCGCGAACCGGAGTTCAACAACAAGGTCAGCTTCGGCGCGAAGAACGCGGTGGTCTGTGAGGGCGTGGTGAGCGTCGGGGACGTGGTCGAGGTCGCGGAGTGGCTCGGCGCGTAGCTGCGCCGGACGTCACGCACTTTTGACCGGAACACCGCCCCTGTTCCCTTGTGGGTTACAGCGGATTCGGCCTCCTGATGGCGAGGCGGGTGAGCCACACCCCTGGCAGGCAGAGGGGCGAAGAGAGCCAAACGGCGATTTTTGGTTTGTCTCTGTAGCCAATCGGCATATCAGGCCGTTTGGGTGATCCCTCCGAGCAGCAAAATTCCCCTCGCAAGGTTCGAGGTAAGGGGACAGGAAAATGGCTGACTGGAAGAACGTCTCCGGTGGTCTCACTTCGATCTCGGTCGGGTCCAGGACTCATGTCTGGGGCGTGAACTCCCTGGGCCAGATCTACCGCTACACCGGCCACGACTCCAACCCATGGGTAGGCATCCCCGGCAAGGCCGTCGACATCGGCGCGGCGGCCGACGGCACCGTATGGCACGTCAACTCAGCAGGCGGCATCTACCGCTACACCGGAGACCAGCCGAGCTGATCCCGGCCGCCGAGGGGAGTGGGGCCACGCACACCGCGTGGGCCCACTCCTCCCGGCTGCGGACGCTGTCGGGGAAACGTGTATGCGTACGGGATCCCCGCCGTGCAGGATGGCCTCGGAAAGCGAGGTCCCGTGGATGAGTTGAGGCGATTCCGCCAGGCAGTGGTCGCATGGGCGGCCGGCGGGGCGGGGGCGGACGCGGCAGCCGTGGAAGCGCGGGAACTGGCCGGTGGTGTGCGTACGGCCGTGCTCGTCGAGGGGGGCAGCGACCAGGTCGCGATCGAGGCACTGGCCACACGCCACGGCCGCGACCTCGGCGCGGAGGGCGTCGCGGTCGTACCGCTCGGCGGCGCGACGAGCATCGGGCGCTTCCTGAACGTGTGCGGCCCGCCGGGGCTCGGTCTCCCGCTGGCGGGACTCTGCGACATCGGCGAGGAGCGGCACTTCCGGCGCCACCTGGAGCGGGTCGGGCTCGGCTCCGGCCTCACCCGCGCCGGACTGGAGACCCTCGGTTTCCAGGTGTGCGTCGCCGACCTGGAGGACGAGCTGATCCGCGCCCTCGGTGCCGAAGAGGTGCAGCAAGTGATCGAGGCCCAGGGCGAGATCCGCCCGTTCCTCACGTTCCAGGGCCAGCCGGCACAGCGGGAACGCCCCGTGGAACACCAGCTGCGGCGGTTCATGGGCACACACAGCGGCCGCAAGGCGCTCTACGCGCAGGCGCTGATCGCCCACCTGGACCTCAAGCACGTGCCCCGGCCACTGGAACGCCTCCTCGCGAACGTCTAGCGCACACGTCCCCGGGTGCGTCGGCCCCCGAAGGCCCGCACCGTGCGGGCGGGGCCGCCGTGTTCGACGGGTCCGGCTCCCCGCGCGGGTCCTGCCCGTGGCCGGGGTCGCCGGGGTCCCGCGGCGAGGCACCGGGGCATGCGAGCCCGCACGGCCCGAACAAGAGCCCTAGCATGACAGCCATGGCGTTCACGGCATTCACGGCAGAGGCGCAGGTGGGAGCGGCGGGACGGACGCTGCGCGGCATTCTCGACGTTGCCCGGGGTCCGGACGGTACGGGCCAGGAGGAAGCGGGCGCCGCTCTGCGGGCGGTGGAGCGGGGGCGGCCCGCGCGTACGGTGGCGGCGAAGGTCGCCGCGGCCGGTGGGGTCGATGCCCAAGCGGCCGCGCTGCTACGGGAATTGGCCGGACGCCACCTCGACTCCGACATGAGCCGGTGGCGCGGCCTGTACGACGCGCTTCCCGGGTACCGTGGCGACCTGCCCGCGCTGCTCGCCGAGCCGCCGACGCCCCTGGAGTCCGGCGACACGCTCCGTGCGCCCGCACCCCGCAGCGTCCACACCACACTCGGTCTGCTCCTGGAGCACGCCGAGCCGTGCGATGCCGCCGCGGCCCTGGCCGCGCTGCCCGAGCGGGCGACGACGGACCTGCTCGCCGCTGGGGCACCGCCCGCGCCCGCCCTCGTCGCCGCCGTGCTCGACCACGGCGACCGCCGTTCCCGCGCCGCGCTGGCCCGCCATCCCCGGCTCGACACCCGGGTGCTCGCCCGGCTGGCCGCGATCGGCGACGCCCGGGTCTCGGCCGCCGTCTACCGCAACCCGCGCACCACCGCGTCCCTGCGCCGTGCCATCGCGCACCGGACCGGCACCGTTCCCCTCGACGGCGCGCTGCTCGACGAGCTGACGGCACCGCACGGCGATGTGCCGCTCTCCTGGCTGGCGCCGCTGCTCGGTTCCGGCGACCCGAGGCTCGTGGTCCTCGCGCTGCGGGTCGGGTTCCGTCAGGTCGCGCAGCAGTACGCGCTGGTGCGGATCTGGGAGCGCGGCGGCCCGGACGCCGTACGCGCCCTGCTCGACGACCCTGCCGCGACCGCCTGGCTGAGCGGGGCCGTCGTGACCGCGGTGACCGAAGCCCTGTCCGGCACGGGCGACGACACGGACGGCGACAGAGCCGGCGGCACGGGCGACGGCAGGGACGGCAGGGACGGCGACACGGGAGCCGCCGCCCTGCGCCGGCTGCGTGCGCAGTGCGAGCCGTACGAGGACCCGGCCCGGCTGCCCGCGCTGCTGGCCACCGCACGGGGCACCAGCACCCTGCGCGATCTGCTGGCCGAGCCGTACGCGCACGATCTCGACGCCCTGGCCGCGGCCCACGCCGCGACCCCGTTCATGCCCAAGGCCTGCGAGGAGCTGGCCCGCCACGAGGCGGCGGACGACACCCAGCGCCTGGCGTTCCGGCTGAGCGTCCTCAACGAGCCGTGGCGGGCCGGCGGACGCCGCGCGGGCAACAGCACACCACCCGCGCGACGCCTGGCCGAGGAGTCGCTAGACGACAGCGCGACCCGCTGGGCGGAGGGCATGGCGGGTGCGGGCCTCCTCGACCCCGTCGAACTGGTGCGCACCGCGCGGCCCGCCGTCCACGCCATGGCCGCGCTCGCCCGGCTCGCCGAACGGAACCTGCTGGGCGAGGCGTCCGCCGCCGAACTCCGCGCGCTGGCCGCGGCGCACCTGGAGGAACGGCCGCACGCCTGGGCGTCGTTCGACACCCTGCTGCCCGAACACGAAGGAACGGTCGCGGAGTTGATCGCCGCAGCGGGCGCGGCCGTCGTAGAGGGGACCGAGGAGGCCGAGGAGGCCGTCGAACCCGGCCCGCCGGCCGCGGCGACGCCGCCCCGGGCACCCCTGTACCGGATCGACCGGGTCCACGCCCTGCCCTCCCTCGACCTGCTGTACTCCCTCGCCCCCGCCGACGCACCACGGCCCGCATCCCCCGACGTGCTGCGCGCGCTGTCCGTGCACGACTGGAGCGACGCGCCCGGCCTCACCACCCCGGACTGGTTCGCCGACGCCTGCGCCGCCGAGGGCATTCCCGCGTCCGAGGAGGGCTGTGTGTACGCCGCGCCGAGCCTCGCCGAGATACGCGCGAAGCTCCCGGAGTCGTACGGATCGAGCACACACCTCACCGAACACGCCTACCGTCAGGGCGTGTTGCCCGCGGACGAACTGCTCACCACGCTGCCCGCGCACCGGCTGCTCGCGCTGCCGCACGACTGGCGGCGGCTGGCGTTCGCGGAGGCCTGGCGGTCCGCGCTCGCCCGGCGGCTGCGCGCCGAGCTCGGCACCGACCCCGACGCCTGGCTCCGGCTGGCCGCGACGGTGACGGCGTCCGAAGCCGCCGAGGAGGGGCTGACCTGGGCGGAGCTGCTGGGGCGCGCGCAGTCGCGGCCGGGTGGAGCCGTCCCGGCGAGGGGCGGCGGGCCGCTCGTGCCGAAGCCCGGACCGGGCACACCCGACGAGGCGATCAAGCTCCTGGAGCGCGGCAACCACCTGTGGACATGGCCGGAGGGCACCCTGCTCTGCCTGGCGGACGCCGAGGTCGTGGACGCCGTGCTGCCCCGGCTCGGCCCCGACGGGCCCTGGCTCCTGGCCGCGTATCTGCTGCGGTACGACCGCACGCCGCTCCCGGTCCTCGACCGGCTGCTGGCC
Organism: Streptomyces sp. CLV115; assembly: GCF_038448545.1. NCBI lineage: Bacteria > Bacillati > Actinomycetota > Actinomycetes > Kitasatosporales > Streptomycetaceae > Streptomyces > Streptomyces sp. CLV115. The sequence continues at coordinate 19,322 of NZ_JBCEWQ010000063.1, read as the reverse complement.
GGACGCGACCGCGACGCGCTGCGCGTCCTCGCCGAGCAGGCCCGCTGGATGAGGCGGAGCGGATCGGTGGAGCGCCTCGTCGACCTCGACGACCCCGACGTGGACCTCGCCCTGCTGCGGCAGGGGAGCCCCCGGCCCCTCGTCCACCGAATCGTGGCCCGCTCACGGCCGGCCGCCGGGAGGACGTCGCTGGGCGGCCGGGTACTGGCCGACTGGCGCGCCCGCGGCTCCGCCTGTCCGGCCGGGGGCTCGGCGTGGCTCTGCTCCGCCGAACCCGACCTCGTCGAGGAGCTGCTCGCCAAGGAAGGAACGAAGCTCGACGTCGCCCATCAACTCCTCGGCTGTCTGCGGCTGCTGGAGCACGGTGGCGCCGACCGGCTGGCCCGCGTCGCGGGCGCGGACCTGCTGGGGCGGGCCGCCACCACCGTGTGCGCGAAGGCCCTGGCAGCCGCCGACCCCGTCGCCGTGCTCCGCGCCCGGCTCGACCGCGAACTGGCTCCGGGCAAGCTCGTCGCGAAGCTGCGGCGCGCCCAGAACGCCGCGCAGACACGCATGGTCTTCAGGTCGCTCCCGCCGGGCGTGGCCGTGGACTGGGCGGCTCTCGAAACCGCCCACGCCGAGGACCCGATCCCGTACTGGTCCGACGTGGTCCGCCTCGACGAGGCGCCCGAGGAGGTCCGGCTGCGGCACGCGGCGCTGCTGGGCGAGCCGGGTCCCGACGGGCTGTCCGGGAACGTGGGGCTGACCCGGGAGCGAGCCCGGCACGGGCTCGGCGGCCTGTACCACTGCGCGCCGACCACCCAGCTGGACGGGCTGCTCGCGGCGGGCCTGCTGACCGGCACGGACCTGCTGCGGTCGGCGGCCCCGGCCGCGCGCATCCTCGCCTACCTGAGCGGGACCGCCCGCCGCACGGACGCCCCGCCCGAGGCCGCCGCCGCCCGGGCCGGCCTCGCGGAGCTCGTACGCTCCCGGCTCGGCACGGACGGGGCGGCCTGGGCCCGCGTCGCCGAACGCCTGACCGGGCTCGCGCCCGGGTGGGAGCCGATGTCACCGGTGACCGGGCTGCTGGACACGACCGGGCCCGGACGACCCTCCCATGGAGCCGTCGAGTTCAAGGAGTGACACCCGACGGGGCTGCGGTCCCGCGCAGTGGGACCTGAGACGTGGGACGTGGGACGTGGGACGTGCAAGGCGTCCGGCCGGCCTCGTGGCACCGCGGCGGCAGTTGAGCAGTGGCGGACGGACACCGCCCGCGCGACGGCCGGCGCGAGGCCGTCCAGCGGTTGCGGACGAAAGCCGGGTGCGGGGCGCCTCACCCGCCCCCCTGGGCCCCCACCAGTACGTCCCCCGCCTCCGTGCGGAAGTAGAGGACGGAGCGGCCGGCCCGGCGGCGACCCGCCAGGCCCGCGTCCAGGAGGATCTTGAGGTGGCGGCCGACCGAGCCGAGGGCCTGGCCGGTCAGGGCGGCCAGTTGGGTGGTGCTCTTCGGGCTGGAGAGGAGGACCAGGACCGATGCCCGCCCCGGGCCGAGGAGGCGGGACAGGCTGTCCGGGACCCGGGCCCGCTCCGCGTCGGCGAGGGTGCCCGAGCAGGGGTAGACGAGTGCGTAGCGCTCGGCCGCGTCGTCCCAGGAGGCCCAGCCGGAGCGCTGGGTGACCGGGACGAACAGCAGCCGTGCGCCGGAGAGTTGCTTCGGGGGATAGTCGTGCGCGTTGATCCGGAGCCGGCTCCCGCCCAGCCATCGCATCCCCGGGCACAGACCGCCCAGGGCGGCCGCCCAGCCGCCCTGGCTCAGCTGTCCGGTCCGCGCGACGATGTCCGCCTCGATGATCCGGCGGCGGCGCGGCCAGTCCGGCAGGACGGTGTGCAGCCAGACCCAGTGCAGGACGTCGGCGGCCCGCCGGGCCAGGTCGTCGCGGTCCAGGAGCGGCGGGAGGGGGATGCCACCGAGCGCCACCGTCAGGTCCGCCCGGGCACGCTCGGGGGTGGTCGCCCGGACGGGGGCCAGCTCCTCCTCGAAGGTCGGGGCGCCCTCGCCGGTCGGAGTGGGGGTCAGGAAGTCCGCGCTCCAACTGCCGCCGAGCCCCGCCGGTACGAGCCGGGCCGCCACCGGGTCGGCGGCCTGCCGGGCACGGTAGGCGGGCAGATGGGCGTCGAGCCAGGCCCGTTCGCCGGGGTGGTCGGGCCGGCCCCGCTCCAGGGAGTTCAGGGCGGAGACGGTCTCGGCGAGGGGTGAGACGACGAACCGGCTCCCCGCGAGTGTGTCCGTGTCGATCTGCCACATGCCCATGACGTTTCGCCTCCGCGCGAAACTGTAACGGCCGTCCCGGACCACCGCCGAGACTCCCCGGATGCGCACCTACCGGGAACTCTTCCGTACGCCGCAGTTCGGGCCGCTCTTCGCGACCAGTGCCGTCCAGACCGCGGCGTCGACGACGAGCGGGCTGGCCCTCGGCACGCTCGTCTACGCCGCGACCGACTCGCCGCTGCTCGCCGCCCTGTCCATGTTCGGCTCCTCGCTCGCCCAGATGCTCGGGGCGACCCTGCTGATGTCCGCGGCGGACCGGCTGCCGCCCCGGGCCGCGACGACCGGTCTGGCGCTCGCCTTCGGGGTGGCCACCGCCGTTCTCGCCGTGCCCGGGCTTCCGCTGCCGGTGGTCTTCGCGATCATCCTGGCCCAGGGGGTGGTCGCCGCCGTGGGCGGCGGGGTGCGGTACGGGCTGCTCACCGAGGTACTGCCCAAGGACGGCTATCTGCTGGGGCGTTCCGTACTGAACATGTGCTCCGGACTGATGCAGATCGCCGGGTTCGCGCTCGGTGGGCTGCTGGTGACGACGCTCTCCGCGCGCGGCACACTGCTGGTCGCCGCCGCCCTGTATCTGACGGGTGCGGCCGTCGCCCGTTTCGGGCTGGCGCGCAGGGCGCCGCGCGCCGCCGGGCGGCCGTCGGCCGCCGAGACCTGGCGGGTCAACGCCCTGCTGTGGTCCTCGGGCCCGCGCCGCCGGGTCTACCTCGCGCTCTGGGTGCCCAACGGGCTGATCGTCGGCTGCGAGTCGCTCTTCGTCCCGTACGCCCCCGAGCGCGCCGGGCTCCTCTTCGCCTTCGCCGCGCTGGGGATGCTCGTCGGGGACACCGTGGCGGGCCGGTTCTTCGCCCGGCGGTGGCGCGGACGGCTGGCCACTCCCCTGCAGCTGCTCCTGGCCGTCCCGTATCTGCTCTTCGCCACCCGCCCGGCGCTCCCGGCGGCGCTCGCCCTGGCGGCACTCGCCTCGGTCGGGTTCGCGGCGAGTCTGCTGTTCCAGGAACGGCTGATGACCCTGGTCCCGGACGAGTTCACCGGCCAGGCGCTCGGCCTGCACTCCTCCGGGATGCTCACCATGCAGGGCGTCGCGGCGGCACTGGCCGGCACCGTCGCCCAGTGGACCTCCCCCGCGACGGCGATGACCGTGATGGCGGCGGCCTCGATCGCGGTCACCCTGGCCCTGACCGCGGCCGGTCGCCGGGCCGCGGGAGCGGGAGCGGTGGACGAGCACGGTGCGGAACCGGACGGCCGCCCCGCCCCGCAGCGCCCCGTACAGGTCAGTCGAAGATCGGCCCCTGGGTCCGGGTCCGCTTGATCTCGTAGAAGCCGGGGATCGACGCGACCAGCAGCGTGCCGTCCCACAGCTTCGCCGCGTCCTCGCCCTTCGGGGCGGGGGTGACGACCGGGCCGAAGAAGGCGATCTGCTCGCCGTCCGCGCCCGGGACGGCGATGACCGGGGTGCCGACGTCCTGGCCGACCTTGTCGATGCCCTCCTTGTGGGAGGCGCGCAGCTCGGTGTCGTACACGTCCGAGTCCGCGAAGTCCGCCAGCTCGGCCGGCAGACCGACGTCCTGGAGCGCGGCCACGACCGCCTCGCGCGTGGCGCCCTCGCCCTGGTTGTGGAAACGGGTGCCGAGCGCGGTGTAGAGCGGGCCGACGACCTCGTCGCCGTGCTTCTGCTGGGCGGCGACGACGACGCGGACCGGGCCCCAGCCCTTCTCCAGCAGCTCCCGGTACTCCTCCGGCAGCTCGTCGAGCCTGTCCTCGTTGAGGACGGACAGGCTCATCACGTGCCAGCGGACCTCGACATCACGGACCTTCTCCACCTCCAGCATCCAGCGGGAGGTCATCCAGGCCCAGGGGCAGAGCGGGTCGAACCAGAAGTCGACAGGGGTCTTCCCGGTCGTCGCCGTGCTGTTGTCGGGCATCGTCTCTCCTCGTAAGGGCGATCGCGTCTGTGCGCAGAACGTTCCCGGAGGCACCCGCCATTCCCGCATGCCGGGCCGAGTGGCGGCATGGGAGGATCAAAGTATTCGAACGTGACACAAAGGAGTGTGCCCGTGCCCGGTGAGAACCTGTCCCGCGACGAGGCCCGCGAGCGGGCCGAGCTGCTCAGCGTCGACGGCTACGAGGTCGATCTCGATCTGCGGTCCGCCGTCGGCGGGCCCGACGGGGACGGGGACACCGCCTCCGGTCCGCGGACCTTCCGCTCGGTGACCACCATCCGCTTCCGCAACGCGCGGGCGGGGGCGTCGACCTTCGCGGATCTGGTGGCGCCTGCCGTGAACGCGGTGACGCTGAACGGGCGGCCGCTCGACCCCGCCACCGTCTTCGACGGCACCCGGGTGGCGCTGGACGAGCTGCCGGAGGGCGAGAACGTCCTGGTGGTCGACGCGCAGTGCGCGTACAGCCGGACCGGCGAGGGCATGCACCGGTTCGTGGACCCGGAGGACGGCGAGGTCTACCTCTACACGCAGTACGAGCCGGCCGACTCGCGTCGCGTCTTCGCGAACTTCGAGCAGCCCGATCTGAAGGCCCCCTTCCGCTTCCAGGTGACGGCGCCCGAGGGCTGGACGGTCCGGAGCAACGGGGCCGAGGAGTCCCGGGACGGCGAGGTCCGGCGGTTCGCCGAGACGAAGCCGATCTCCACGTACATCACGGCGGTCGTCGCCGGTCCGTACCACTACGTGACGGACTCCTACAGCCGCACCTTCGAGGACGGCACGACGCTGGAGATCCCGCTCGGCGCGATGTGCCGCAAGGGCCTCGCCCGGCACTTCGACGCGGACGACATCTTCCTGATCACCAAGCAGGGCCTGGACTTCTTCCACGACAACTTCGACTACCCGTACCCGTTCGGGAAGTACGACCAGGCGTTCGTGCCCGAGTACAACCTCGGCGCGATGGAGAACCCGGGCTGTGTCACGTTCCGCGAGGAGTACATCTTCCGCGGCAAGGTGACACAGGCGGCGTACGAGAGCCGGGCCAACGTCATCCTGCACGAGATGGCCCACATGTGGTTCGGGGACCTCGTCACCATGCAGTGGTGGGACGACCTGTGGCTGAAGGAGTCGTTCGCCGACTTCATGGGCGCCTTCACCATGGTCGAGTCGACCCGTTTCAAGGACGGCTGGGTCACCTTCGCGAACAACCGCAAGTCCTGGGCGTACCGCGCCGACCAGCTGCCGTCCACCCACCCGATCACGGCCGACATCCGTGACCTGGAGGACGCCAAGCTGAACTTCGACGGCATCACGTACGCCAAGGGCGCCTCGGTGCTGAAGCAGCTGGTGGCGTACGTGGGGCGGGAGGCGTTCCTGGAGGGCGCGCGGCGCTACTTCAAGAAGCACGCCTACGGCAACACGCAGCTGGGTGATCTGCTGTCGGTGCTGACCGAGACCTCGGGGCGGGACATGGCCGCCTGGTCGCGCTCGTGGCTGCAGACCGCGGGCGTCAACTCGCTGACCCCGGTGGTGACGTACGACGCGGCGGACCGGATCACGGAGCTGGCGGTCCTCCAGGAGGCGGCCGAGTCGCACCCGGAGCTCCGGCCGCACCGGGTCGCGGTCGGCCTGTACCGGCGCGCCGCCGACGGCGACCTGGTGCGCTACGCCCGCGCCGAGGTCGACGTGGCCGGGCCGCGCACGGTGGTCACGGAGCTGGCGGGGGCCGAGCGGCCCGAGCTGATCCTGGTCAACGACGACGACCTCACGTACTGCAAGGTCCGTTTCGACGAGGCGTCGCTGGCCACGCTGCGGGCGCACCTCGGCGACATGACCGACCCCCTGGCACGGGCACTGTGCTGGTCCGCGCTGTGGAACATGACCCGGGACGGGCTGATGCCGGCCCGCGACTTCCTCTCCCTGGTGCTGGCCTTCGCCGGCCGGGAGTCCGACATCGGCGTGCTCCAGATGCTGCACGCCTGGACCCGGACCGCGCTCACCCAGTACGCGGCGCCCGGGTGGCGCGAGGAGGGCGGCCGGGCGCTGGCCGAGGGCGCGTTGCGGGAGCTGCGGGTCGCCGAGCCGGGCAGCGAGCACCAGTTGGCGTGGGCGCGGTTCTTCGCTTCGGTCGCCGATTCGGAGGCGGACTTCCGTCTGCTGTCGGGGCTGCTGGACGGCTCGGCCCGGATCGACGGGCTCGACGTCGACCAGGAGCTTCGGTGGGCGTTCCTGTCCCCGCTGGCCTCGCACGGGGTGGCCGACGAGTCGGTCATCGACGCCGAACTGGCCCGCGACGACACGGCGTCCGGCAAGCGGCACCAGGTGCGGTGCCTGGCCTCGCGGCCCTCCGCCGCGGTCAAGGCGCAGGCGTGGGCGGGCGTCGTGGAGTCGGACGCGCTGTCCAACGCGCTGGTCGAGGCGACGATCGCGGGCTTCGCGCCGTCGTCGCAGCGGGAGCTGCTGGCGCCGTACACGGGCAAGTACTTCGACGCGATCGAGCGGGTCTGGGCCGAGCGGTCGATCCAGATCGGGGTGATCGTGGTCAAGGGCCTGTTCCCGGCCCTTCAGGACGACCCGGCGACGCTGGCCGCCACGGACGAATGGCTGTCCGCCCACGCGGACGCGGCGCCGGCGCTGCGCAGGCTGGTGCTCGAAGCCCGGGACGACCTGGCGCGGGCGCTGCGGGCGCAGGCGTGCGACACGGGCGCGGCGGAGGCCGGGGCAGCGGCCGGGCTCTGAGGACGCGCAGTGGGCAGGGGCGGTACGGGGCCGGCTTGTCCGGCCCCGCACCGCCCCTGCCCGCACCGCGCCGCCCCGTCCGGCACCGCACCGGTCCCGCACCGTACCGTCCGGGCCCGCGCTCCGGCCCGCGCGGTAGTAAGGGGGCGGGCCGGGCCTTTTCGGTCGTCGAACGCGCGTACTTTAGGACGGCGTTGTCCTGAATTGTCGACGAGCGTGTAACAGGGGTTAGCGCCGCCACGTCGTGCGGGATACCCCGGAACATGACCAAGAACACCCCGCCCTCCGCGACCTCCCCCTGCCACCCCCGCAGCACCGCCGATCTCCGCCAACGCGTGCTGTCCGCAGCACAGTTGAAGACGCGGGGGGTGTCCGTCGCGGAGGCCGCCGCGCGCTGCGGGGACGACGGGCCGTGGCAGCAGCCGCTGCCCGGTGTGTACGTACTGCACCCGGAGCCGCCCACCGGCGAGGAACGGCTGCGCGCCGCCCTGCTGTACGCCGGCCGGCCACCGGCCTCCGGCCGGCGGAGCGTACCGGCGCAGCCGGGCCGGGAGGCGGACCCGGGGTCGGGGTACGGCGCGGCCATGATCACCGGGCTCGCCGCGCTCGCCCTGCACGGGTTCGCCGCCGCCCCGCCGCCCGCACCGGCGGACGCCGTCGATGTGCTGGTGCCGCGCACCCGGCGGCTGCGCTCGGTCGGGTACGTACGCCTGGTGCGCGCCGGCGGAACGCCCCGCGCCGAGCAATTGCGCGGCCTGCCCGTGGCTCCCGTGGAGCGGGCACTCGCGGACGCGATCGCCGGACTCGGGGATCCGCTGGCCGTACGCGGGCTGCTCATCGAGGCAGTGCGCGGCGGTCACTGCGAACCGGCCGTGGTGGTACGGGAGTTGAGCCGTGCCAAGCTGCTGGGGCGCCCTCAGGTGGTGGCGGCCGTCGACTCCTTCCTCGCCGAGGGCCGGGCGCTGGCCGAGGGCCGGCTCTACGACCTGGTGCGGACGTACGGGCTGCCGGAGCCGTTGTGGAACGTGGAGCTGCGGCTGCCCGGCGGCCCCCTGCTCGGCGGGGTGGACGCCTACTGGCCCGAGCAGGCGGTCGCCGTGGAGCTGGACACCAGGGCGCCGCGGCGCGGCGGGCCCGGGAACGGCCGGTACCGGGAGGAGCACGAGGCCCGGTGGTCCGCGTACGCCGCCCGGCGGGAGCACCTGGAGCGGCTGGGCATCACCGTCGTCCACCTCACGCCGGCAAAGCTCCGCGACGCGGGCGAGCAGCAGGCGGTCGTGGTGCGTACGGCGCTGATGGCGGCCGCCGACCGCGAACCGGCCGCACAGGTGATGGTCCTGCCGCGTTGAGCGACGCCACGTGGTGATCCCGCCCGTCCGGACGGAGCCACCGAGCGGAGCCACCAGGCCGGAACCGCCGGGACGGACCGCGGGGGCGGACCGCCGGGACGGAACGCGGGGACGGGCCGCGGAGACGAAGGCGCGGAAAGGGAGTCGCGCACGCGGAACCGCGAAAGCGGGACCGCGGAGAACGGCGGAGCGGGTCACAGGCGCCACTTATCCACCGCTTCATCCCTGATGGCGCATCAGTACCAGTGGCGGGATTCTGCCATGTCCTCATCTGGCCCCCTTCAACTCTCCACAAACCCCTGTCATTTACGAAAGGGTGAGCGGTCATCCGGTACCGAATTCCGGACTCTCTCTTTCATATCCAGGGATGCTGATGACCTCCGAATCCCCCAGTTCCATACCCGGGGCGAGACGCGCGGCCCGAGTCGCGGCTGCCGCCGGTCTGGTGGCCGCACTGGCCGCCACCGGCGTCGCCCCCGTCTTCGCCGCCGACGCCCCCGACACCGCGCCCGTCAAGTCGGCCGCCGCCGGGGACGCCACGGCGAACAAGCTCGGCACCAACGACGAGCAACTTCTGGCCAAGGCCAAGGCCAAGGGCCAGAAGAACGTCACGATGATGGTTGCCACCGCTCCCGGTGCGACCGAGCAGGTCGCCAAGCAGCTGGACGCCGTCAAGGGCTCCGTGCTGGGACGCGCCTACGACAAGCTCGGCTACGTACGGGCCACCGTGCCCACCGCGACCGCCGAGGCGACCATCAAGGCGGCCGCCAAGCTGCCGTCCGTCCACGGCATCGATCTCAAGCAGGAGATCAAGCTGGACGACCCGACGCCGACCGCGGACCGGGCGACCGGCGCCAAGGCCGGCATCAGGTCGACCGGTTCCTACCCGGCGCCCGGCAAGAAGACCCCGGCGAAGAACCCGTACAACCCGTCGTTCGAGACGGGCGCGGTCGACTTCGTCCAGCAGCACCCGAAGGCCGACGGCCGCGGGGTGACCATCGGTGTTCTCGACTCGGGTGTCGACCTCGGTCACCCGGCGCTGCAGAAGACCACCACCGGTGCCCGCAAGATCGTCGACTGGGTGACCGCGACCGACCCGGTCAGTGACGGCGACGGCACCTGGCTGCGGATGACGGACGCCGTGTCCGGCCCGACGTTCACGTACAAGGGCAGCACGTACAAGGCGCCCGAGGGCGACTACCGGATCAAGCTGTTCGCCGAGTCCGCCACCAGGGGCGGCGACATGGCGGGCGACCTGAACCGCGACGGTGACACCACCGACGTGTGGGCGGTGCTCTACGACCCGGTCACCGGCACCACCCGCGTCGACCTGAACAACAACGCGGACTTCTCCGACGACGCCGTGCTCAAGCCGTACAAGGAGAAGCACCAGGTCTCCTACTTCGGCAAGGACGACCCGCGGACCGATGTCGTCGAGCGCATCCCGTTCGTCGTCGAGACCCGCAAGAACGTCGTCTACAACGCGGCCGGCGACACCTCCGACTTCGTCAACATCGGTGTCATCGAGAGCGAGCACGGCACCCACGTCGCGGGCATCACCGCCGCGAACGGCCTGTTCGGCGGCAAGATGAACGGTGCCGCGCCGGGCGCGAAGATCGTCTCCTCGCGTGCCTGCACCTGGGACGGCGGCTGCACCAACATCGCGCTCACCGAGGGCATGATCGACCTCGTCGTGAACCGCGGTGTCGATGTCGTCAACATGTCGATCGGCGGCCTGCCGCCGCTCAACGACGGCAACAACGCCCGCGCCGAGCTCTACAAGCGGCTCGTCGACATCTACGGTGTCCAGCTGGTCATCTCGGCCGGCAACGACGGTCCGGGCGTCAACACCATCGGTGACCCCGGCCTCGCCGACCACGTGATCTCCGTCGGCGCGTCGATCTCCAAGGAGACCTGGGCCGCCAACTACGGCTCCAACGTCACCAAGAAGTACGACATGCTGCCCTTCTCCTCGCGCGGTCCGCGTGAGGACGGCGGCTTCGCGCCGATCCTGACCGCTCCGGGCGCGTCCATCAACACCACCCAGACCTGGCTGCCCGGCGGCCCGGTCAAGGAGTCGGGCTACTCGCTCCCGGCCGGCTACTCCATGCTGCAGGGCACCTCGATGGCCTCGCCGCAGGCCGCGGGCGCCACCGCGCTGCTGCTGTCCGCCGCGAAGCAGAAGCACATCGAGCTGCCCCCGGCCGACCTGCGCACCGCGCTGACCAGCACCGCCACCCACATCAAGGGTGTGCCCGCGCACGCCCAGGGTTCCGGTCTGATCGACATCGTCGGCGCCTGGAAGCAGATCGAGAAGCAGGGCACCCCGGCGCACGAGTACTCGGTGAAGGCCCCGGTCGACACCGCGATCGACTTCGCGCTGAAGACCCCCGGCTTCGGTACCGGCCTGTACGACCGCGAGGGCGGCCTGAAGGCCGGCCAGAAGAAGTCGTACGACGTCACGATCACCCGCACCACGGGTCCGGACAAGGCCGTCAAGCACAAGCTGTCGTGGAAGAACAACGACGGCACCTTCAAGCTGACCGGTCCGAGCACCGTCTCGCTGCCGCTGGGCAAGCCGGTCACCGTCAAGGTCCAGGCGAAGCCGGGCAGCGCGGGCGTGCACAGCGCGATCCTGAAGGTGGACGACCCCAGGACCGCCGGTGTGGACCAGCAGATCCTCACCACGGTGGTCGTCTCCACCAAGCTGGTGAAGCCCGGCTACGCGTTCAAGGCGTCCGGCTCGGTGCAGCGCAACGGCACCACGTCGTACTTCGTGACCGTGCCGGAGGGCGCCAAGACCCTTGAGGTCGCGATGAGCGCGCTGCGCTCGGGCAGCCAGACCCGCTTCATCTCCCTCCACCCGTACGGGGTGCAGATGGAGGACAGCGGAACGCCGTTCTGCTACCCGAACTACGAGAACCCGGCCAACACCTGCCGTCCGGACGTGCGCTCGTACAAGGACCCGCAGCCGGGCGTCTGGGAGATCGAGGTCGAGGCACGGCGCACGTCGCCGCTGCTGGACAACCCGTACAAGCTGGATGTCTCGCTGCTCGGCGCCACCTTCGACCCGGCGGTGCAGACCATCGCCGAGGCGAAGATCGGCACCCCGGCCTCGGTGAACTGGAACGTCACCAACAACGCCGGCCCGCTGGAGGGCAGGCTCAAGGGCGGCTCGCTGGGCTCGGCCAAGGTCGACAAGCCGTCGATCAAGACGGGTGACACCCAGGAGTACACGGTCACCATCGGTGAGGGCGTCGAGAAGCTGGACGTCAACATCGGCGGCACGGCGGACGCCAACGCGGACCTGGACCTGTACGTCTACCGGGGCGACACCGAGGTCGGCAAGTCCACCACGGCGGGCTCCGAGGAGGCCGTCAGCCTGGCGAAGCCGGCCGCCGGCACGTACACCGTCGTGATCGACGGCTACGACGTCCCGGCCGGCACCACCACGTACGACTACCGCGACGTGTACTACACGCCGTCGCTCGGCACGATCAAGGTCGACGAGTCGAAGGCCGTGAACCTGGCCAACGGCGCCTCGGCGCAGATCGGTGCCGAGGTCTCGGTCGCCTCCGCCGCCCCCGAGGGCCGGCAGTTCTTCGGCGAGGTGCACCTGGTGAACGGCAAGGGATCCCCGGCCGGTACCGGCAGCGTCGTGATCGAGAAGGTCACGAAGTAACGGTCACCATGTGATCCGTACGACAGGCACGACGGTGGGGCGGGCGCTCGGCCGAGCTCGCGCCCCACTGCCGTGTGCCCGGCCGGGCGGGCACTGTCCGTACCCCGGACAATGGATTGGACAAGAAAGCCGTGGACATACGCATCATGGAGCGGCAACCGTCTCAGTTCGAACGTTCGAAGGAGTCCCCGTGAAGGTCGGAATCGTCGGCGCCACCGGTCAGGTCGGCACAGTCATGCGCAGCATCCTGGCCGAGCGGAAGTTCCCGGCCGACGAACTGCGGCTGTTCGCCTCCGCGCGTTCCGCGGGCTCGACGATCGAGTGGGAAGGCCGGGAGATCACCGTCGAGGACGCCTCGACGGCCGACTACACCGGGCTGGACATCGTGCTGTTCTCGGCCGGTGGCGCCACGTCGAAGGCGCTCGCCGAGAAGGTCGCCTCGCAGGGTGCCGTCGTGATCGACAACTCCTCCGCCTGGCGCAAGGACCCCGCGGTCCCCCTCGTCGTCTCCGAGGTCAACCCGCACGCGATCGCCGACCGGCCCAAGGGCATCATCGCCAATCCGAACTGCACCACGATGGCCGCCATGCCCGTGCTGCGCCCGCTGCACGACGAGGCCGGGCTCGACGCGCTGGTCGTCGCCAGCTACCAGGCGGTGTCCGGCTCCGGGCTGGCCGGTGTCGCCGAGCTGCACGGCCAGGCGTCCAAGGTCGTCGCCGAGGCCGACCGGCTCACCCACGACGGCGGGGCCGTCGAGTTCCCCGAGCCGGGCGTCTACAAGCGTCCGATCGCCTTCAACGTGCTGCCGCTGGCCGGGGCGATCGTGGACGACGGCTCCTTCGAGACCGACGAGGAGCAGAAGCTCCGCAACGAGTCCCGCAAGATCCTGGAGATCCCGGAGCTGAAGGTGTCCGGCACCTGCGTCCGGGTGCCGGTCTTCACCGGCCACTCGCTCCAGATCAACGCCCGTTTCGCCCGTCCGATCGGCGTCGAGCGCGCCTACGAGCTGCTGAAGGACGCGCCGGGCGTCGAGGTCTCCGAGATCCCCACCCCGCTCCAGGCGGCCGGCAAGGACGTCTCGTTCGTCGGCCGGATCCGGGCCGACGAGACCGTGGAGAACGGCCTCGCGCTCTTCGTCTCCGGCGACAACCTGCGCAAGGGCGCGGCGCTGAACGCGGTGCAGATCGCGGAGCTGGTCGCGGCGGAGCTGAACGGCTGACGCCGGACGGACACGGGAAAGGGCGGTCACCGGGCAGTCCCGGTGGCCGCCCTTTCGCATGCGTCCGGCGTCCGTCAGAGGGCGAGGTGGCGTCGCAGGGCGGCGTCGATCTCGGCCAGACGCTGGCGGGGGACGGTGCCGACCCGCTTCAGGACGCGGTCCGGGGTGACTGCCCGGATCTGCTCGCACTGGACCTTCGAATCCCTCGGCAGACGACACTCGTCGGCTCGGAGAAGGACCTGGAACGTGAGAACACGGGCGGTGTTCGACGTCAGGGGCACGACGGTGACGACGCCTCTGCCATTGAGCTCGACCGACTGGTTGGCGGCGTTGTTGGACACGATCACGGCCGGCCTGACCTTGTTGGCCTCGCTGCCTCTGGCCGGCTCCAGATCGACCAGGTGGATGTCTCCCCTACGCATCGGCGATTCCGTCCCCGACCGTGCGGTCCCAGAGCTCGGCGTCCTCACTCGCGTCCCACTCCTCGAACGCCTCCGTGTACTCCGCCTCCAGGCCGGCGGCACGCAACAGCTCGATCGCGGCGTGTATCACCGCGGACCGGGAGTCCGCCTCGGTCTTCATGGCGTACTCATCGACGAAGGCGACATCCTCCTGCGGCAGACTCACACTGATCTTCATACCACCGATGCTACCGCAGTAGCTCACCTGTGGCCACTCCACTTCGGTGCACGACGTGGAAGGATGACCGGAAACGTCACATACCAAGGAGATGACCGCGTGCCTGGCACGAATCTGACCCGCGAAGAGGCACAGGAGCGGGCGCGCCTGCTGACCGTGGACGCGTACGAGATCGATCTCGACCTCTCCGGAGCGCAGGAGGGCGGCACCTACCGGTCCGTGACCACCGTGCGCTTCGACTCCGCCGAAGACGGTGCGGAGACCTTCATCGACCTGGTCGCCCCGGCCGTGCACGAGGTCGAGCTGAACGGCCGGTCGCTGGACGTCGCGGCCGTGTTCCGCGACTCGCGCATCGCGCTGCCGCACCTGGTCGCGGGCTCCAACGAGCTGAGGGTCGTCGCCGACTGCGCGTACACCAACACGGGCGAGGGCCTGCACCGCTTCGTCGACCCGGTCGACCAGCAGGCGTACCTCTACACCCAGTTCGAGGTGCCGGACGCCCGCCGTGTCTTCGCGAGCTTCGAGCAGCCGGACCTGAAGGCGACGTTCCGGTTCACCGTGACGGCTCCCGAGGGCTGGACGGTCATCTCGAACTCTCCGACGCCCGAGCCGAAGGACAACGTCTGGTCCTTCGAGCCGACGCCGCGCATCTCGTCGTACATCACGGCCCTGATCGTCGGCCCGTACCACTCGGTGCACAGCAGCTACGAGAAGGACGGCCGGTCCGTCCCGCTCGGCATCTACTGCCGTCCGTCGCTGGCCGAGTTCCTCGACGCGGACGCGATCTTCGACGTCACCCGGCAGGGCTTCGACTGGTTCCAGGAGAAGTTCGACTACGACTACCCGTTCGCCAAGTACGACCAGCTCTTCGTCCCGGAGTTCAACGCGGGCGCGATGGAGAACGCGGGCGCGGTCACCATCCGCGACCAGTACGTGTTCCGTTCGAAGGTCACGGACGCCGCGTACGAGACGCGGGCCGAGACCATCCTCCACGAGCTGGCCCACATGTGGTTCGGCGACCTGGTCACCATGGAGTGGTGGAACGACCTCTGGCTGAACGAGTCGTTCGCCACGTACACCTCGATCGCCTGCCAGGCGTACGCCGAGGGGTCGAAGTGGCCGCACTCCTGGACCACGTTCGCCAACTCCATGAAGACGTGGGCCTACCGCCAGGACCAGCTGCCCTCCACGCACCCGATCATGGCGGACATCCGTGACCTGGACGACGTGCTGGTCAACTTCGACGGGATCACCTACGCCAAGGGCGCCTCGGTCCTGAAGCAGCTGGTGGCGTACGTCGGCATGGACGAGTTCTTCAAGGGCGTCCAGGCGTACTTCAAGGCGCACGCGTTCGGCAACACCCGGCTGTCCGACCTGCTGGGCGCGCTGGAGGAGACCTCCGGCCGCGACCTGAAGACCTGGTCGAAGGCGTGGCTGGAGACGGCGGGCATCAACATCCTGCGCCCGGAGATCACCACGGACGAGAACGGCCACGTCACGTCGTTCACCGTGCTTCAGGAGGCCCCGGCCCTCCCGGCCGGCGCGAAGGGCGAGCCGACGCTGCGGCCGCACCGCATCGCCATCGGCTGCTACGAACTCGACGGCTCCGGCAAGCTGGTCCGCACGGACCGGATCGAGCTGGACGTCGACGGGGCGCGCACGACCGTGCCGTTCCCGGCCGGCACCGCCCGTCCCGCGGTGATCCTGCTCAACGACGACGACCTCTCGTACGCGAAGGTCCGGCTCGACGAGGAGTCGCTGCGGGTCGTCACCGAGCACCTCGGCGACTTCACCGAGTCCCTCCCCCGCGCCCTGTGCTGGGCCTCCGCCTGGGACATGACCCGCGACGGCGAGCTGGCCACCCGCGACTACCTGGCCCTGGTGCTCTCCGGCATCGGCAAGGAGTCGGACATCGGCGTCGTCCAGTCGCTGCACCGCCAGGTGAAGCTGGCGCTGGACCTGTACGCGGCGCCGGAGTGGCGGGAGGCCGGGCTGACCCGGTGGACCGAGGCCACGCTCGCGCACCTGCGCGCGGCGGAGCCGGGCAGCGACCACCAGCTGGCCTGGGCCCGCGCCTTCGCGGCGACGGCCCGCACCCCGCAGCAGACGGACCTGCTCCAGTCGCTGCTCGACGGCCGGGAGACGGTCGAGGGCCTGGCCGTCGACACCGAGCTGCGCTGGGCGTTCGTCGAGCGGCTCGCCGCGGCCGGTCTCCTCGAAGAGGACGAGATCGCCGCCGAGTACGAGCGTGACAAGACGGCGGCGGGCGAGCGCCACGCGGCGACCGCCCGCGCGGCACGCCCCACCGAGGAGGCGAAGGCGGAGGCGTGGGCCTCGGTCGTCGAGTCCGACAAGCTGCCGAACTCCCTCCAGGAGGCGGTCATCACCGGCTTCGTCCAGACCGACCAGCGCGAACTGCTGGCCCCGTACGCGGAGAAGTTCTTCGCCACGGTCAAGGACGTCTGGGACTCGCGCAGCCACGAGATGGCCCAGCAGGTCGCGATCGGCCTCTACCCGGCCCTCCAGGTCTCGCAGGACACCCTGGACGCCACGGACGCCTGGTTCGCCTCGGCGGAGCCGGGCGCGGCCCTGCGCCGCCTGGTGTCGGAGTCCCGCTCGGGCGTGGAACGCGCGCTCAGGGCCCGCGCGGCCGACGCGGCGGCGGCGACGGCGTAACGACCGTCCCCGCACCCGCCGGGGGCAGGAGAACAGGGGCGCCCCGGACCGTTCGCGCGGTCCGGGGCGCCCCTGCCTTTCCGCGCTTCGCCGAGAGGTGCGCTCCGGTCCGGGCTCCGGCCGGCAGACCTTCCGCCGGGGGCTGTCGGCGGTGCTGGAGACCGCCCGTCGGGCGGGCGCCGATCGCGCAGCCGTCCGACGGGCGGAAGCGGGGAAGTGGGGCCGGGATCGCTCAGGCGCCCGATTCCTCGTAGCGGCGGGCGAGTTCGGTCGCGCCGGATTCCGTCAGGCTGCCGTGCAGGCGCATGCGGGCGACCCCGCCGTCCGGGAAGGCGTCGAGGCGGACATGGGTGACGATCGCCTGGGCGCGGAGCGGGAAGCGGTGCAGGGTGTCGGGCTGGAGCCGGGTGCGGGGGATGATCTCGAACCATTCGCCCCTCTCGCCGTTGCGGCCCTGGAGGGCGATCCAGCCGGCCGAGTTGCCCTTGAGGTAGGCCGTGTCGATCTCGATCGCGCGGACCGCGCCCTGGGCGGGCAGACGGAAGCGCACCCAGTCGTTCGTGTCGCGGACCCGGCGGCGGCGGTTCTCCCAGCCGTCGTCCATCTTGCGGGAGGTGCCGGGCAGGATGATCTGGGTCGGCGAGGAGTAGAAGCGGTCGGAGGCGTCCTCGTAGCTGCCGCCGTTCAGGACCGAGATCAGGTCGAACGTGCCGAGCGTGGCGAGCCAGGAGGGGTCGGGGAGGACCTCGCCGTGGACGCGGAGGCGGGCGATGCCGCCGTCGGGGTGCTGGCACAGGCGTACGTGGGTCCAGCGGCGGCCGCCGGTGATCTCGAAGCCGTTGGCGGCGTGGCCGCGTACGGGGGTCGGCGGGACGATCTCCTCCCACTTCACGTCGTCGGCGAGGAGTTCGGCGGGGCCGGGCGAGCCCTCGACCGAGGTGGCCTGGACCGAGACGCGCTGCGGGTAGTTGCCGCGGAAGTGGGCCGTGTCGACGACGATGCCGCGGATGATGCCGGGCGCGCCGAGGCGGATCAGCGCCCAGTCGTGCTCGTCGGGGGCCGGGAACGGGTGCTCCGCGTCCGCGCCGCGCCGGCGGCGGGTCTCCCAGCCGTCCATGATCTTGCCCTTGTGGCCGAAGTGCTCGGGGTCGAAGACCGCGCGCTCCCGGAGCAGGAGGTTCTCGCGCTGGGCGAAGAACTCGTCGTTGGCGGCGATCACGCCCGCGCCGAGGCGGCGGTCGGCGAGGTCGACGAGTTCGGTGAAGGGGAGGTCGGTGGTCCGGTAGTCGGCGTACGGGTCACCACCGCTGTACGGGGCCGCGTCGTTGGCGTGGGGGTCCTCGTGGTGGTTCTCATTCTGGTCGAAGGTCATGCGCCTACTGTCACGGCGGAAGAACCATCAGGTCCAGCGAAAGTTTTTGCACTGTTCATTCAGTGGAAGTGAATGATTCGGCGGTCGTGGTGAGCGCGGCGAGAACCCTGGCCACGGCGGGGCCCCGCTCGGCGCCCTGCCGTACCGCCGCCACCACATGACGGCGCGGCTGGTCGGCGTCGAGCGCCCGCATCACCACGCCGCCCCGGCTGCGGCGTTCCGCCGACGCCATGCGCGGGACCAGCGCCACACCCATGCCCGCCTCGACCATGGCCAGGATCGCCGTCCAGCCGGAGGCGCTGTGCGCCTGCTCGGGCACGAACCCGGCGGCCTCGCAGGCGGCCGTCGTGATCTGCGACCAGGGCCCCGAGCCGCCGAAGATCCATGGTTCGCCGGAGAGGTCCGCCAGCCGTAGGGCGGGCGCGGCGGCGAGGCCGTGGTCCGCCGGCAGCGCCACGTCCAGGGGGTCCACGAGCAGCGGCAGTACCGCGAACCGGGGATCGCGGGCCGTCGGGGCGTGCGCGGCGAGGGACAGCGCGAGGTCCACGTCACCGGCGACCAGCAGCTCGTAGGCCTGGGCGGCCTCCGCCTCCCGCACCCGCACGTCGGGCCCCGGGCGGTCCTCGGCCCGCAGCCGCCGGATCGCCGGTACGACGAGGGCGGACACCGCCGTGGAGAACGCCGCGACCCGCACCTCGCCGGCCTCGCCGCGCAGATAGCCGGTCAGTTCGGCGTCGGCGCGCTCCAGTTGGGCGAAGACCGCCTCGGCGTGACGCAGCACCAGGTGTGCGGCGTCGGTGAGCCTGACCCGTCTGCCCTGGGCCTCAAGGAGCGGTACGCCGAGCTGCCTGGACAGACCGGAGAGCTGCTGCGAGACCCCGGAGGGGGTCATCAGCAGGGCCTGTGCGGTGGCGGTGACCGTGCCCCGGTCGCGCAGAGTGCGCAGGATGCGGAGCTTCTTGACGTCCCACTCGATCATGGCCGCAACCTACCCGGCTCCCCGGACTGGGGACCGGTCGCGGACATGCGTGTGCGCCGCGCGGTACTCGGGGAGTACCTGCGGCGCACTCGGGACGGGCGTGGAGCGTCAGGCCTGCTTCTTGGACTTGTCCAGGACCATGACCAGGCCCGTGATGACCAGGAACAGGACGATGGGTGCCACGACGTAGAGGCCGATGGTCTCCATCGCGCTCAGGCCGGGCCCCGGGTCGTCACCGTCGTCGCGGGTGAGCGCGAGCGCGGGGGACGACATGAGCAGCATCATCAGCGTCGTTCCGGCCGCGACGGCGCCGGCGCGCATAGCGTTCTTCTTGTCCACGGTGCAAACGTAGCGAACGCCCGCGAGGGGCGCGCGCCCGGGGGTGCCGTACGGGGTTCGGGGCGCGATCCGGGGCGTGGTCG
>NZ_JBCEWQ010000062.1:0-46737 GCF_038448545.1 Streptomyces sp. CLV115 | reverse complement strand
GGGGCGGAGGCCGGAGCGCTGTCCACGCCGGTCGTGGCGGGCGGCGGGGCGGGGTCCTGGCGGCTGCCGGAGTTGTTGCGGTAGACGGCGCTGAAGGCCAGCGCGACCATGCCGATGCCCATCAGCACGGCGAGCAGCCAGGCCACCGGCCGGTGCCAGCGCGCCGCGCCCCGGTAGGGCCGCAGAGCGCCGCCGTGGCGCCCGTAGGGGCCGCCGCTGCCGTACGCGCCGTCATCGCCGTCCAGCGGGTCGTCGTAGGCGCCCTCGCGGCTGTACTCGCCGGGGCCGTACCCCTCGTCGTAGAGCTCGTCGTCCATGGGGCCGCCGCCCGCCCGCGCCCTGGAGGCCTCGGCCTCGGCGCGCGCCTGGGCGGCTGCCAGCAGCCGCTCCACGGCGGTCGGCTCATGGATCTCGGCGGCCCGTACGAAGTCCTCGTCGAACACCACGGAGGCGAAGTCCTCGTCCGCGCCCCCGCGGTCGTCGTCGGGCTCCCAGCCGTCCGGGAACGGCCTGCCCCCCACGTCGTCCGGCACCGCTCCAGACTAGCCCCGAAGGGACGTTCTGGGCAGGGAGCCCGCAACATTCACCGGCCCGGGAAGGTCACCGGACATGGCCGTCGCCCGTGACGATGTACTTCGTCGAGGTGAGCTCCGGCAGGCCCATCGGTCCCCTGGCGTGCAGCTTCTGCGTGGAGATGCCGATCTCGGCGCCGAAGCCGAACTGGCTGCCGTCGGTGAAGCGGGTGGACGCGTTGACGGCCACCGTCGTGGAGTCCACCAGCTGGGTGAAGCGGCGGGCCGCGGCCTGCGAGGTGGTCACGATCGCCTCGGTGTGTCCGGAGGACCACAGCCGGATGTGTGCGACGGCCGCGTCCAGCGACTCCACGACGGCCGCGGCGATGTCGTAGGAGAGGTACTCCGTCTCCCAGTCCTCCGCCGTCGCCTCGACCACGGTGGCCTTGGACCCCGCGGCGTATTCGAGGACCCGCTCGTCGCCGTGGACGGTCACGCCCGCGTCGGCCAGTGCGTCCAGGGCGCGCGGCAGGAACTGCGCGGCGACGTCCTTGTGGACCAGGAGCGTCTCGGCGGCGTTGCAGACGCTCGGTCGCTGCGCCTTGGAGTTGATCAGGATGTCCACGGCCATGTCGAGGTCGGTCTGCGCGTCCACATACACATGGCAGTTGCCGGTGCCGGTCTCGATGACCGGCACGGTGGATTCCTCGACGACCGTGCGGATCAGCGAGGCGCCGCCGCGCGGGATGAGGACATCGACCAGGCCGCGGGCGCGCATCAGTTCCCGTACCGAGTCACGGTTCTCGCCCGGGACCAGCTGCACCGCGTCGGCCGGGAGCCCGGAGCCGCCGACGGCGTCGCGCAGCACCCGTACCAGCGCGACGTTGGAGGAGTACGCGGAGGACGAACCGCGCAGCAGAACGGCGTTGCCGGACTTCAGGCAGAGGGCCGCGGCGTCGACCGTCACATTCGGCCGGGCCTCGTAGATGATCCCGACCACGCCGAGCGGCACCCGGATCTGTCGCAGGTCGATGCCGTTGGGCAGGGTCGAGCCGCGGACGACCTCGCCCACCGGGTCGGGCAGCGCCGCCACGTCCCGCACATCGGCGGCGATCGCGCGGATCCGCTCCGGGGTGAGGGTGAGCCGGTCGATGATCGACTCGCTGGTTCCGGCCTCCCGGGCGCGGGCGACGTCCTCGGCGTTGGCCGCGACGATCTCGGCCGTCCGCACTTCGAGCGCGTCCGCGATGGCCAGCAGCGCGTCGTCCTTCGCGGCGCGCGGCAGCGGCGCGATGTCGGCGGCGGCGGAACGTGCCCGGTAGGCGGCCTGGGCGACCGGGGACATGTTGTCGTACGGCGAGAGCGTGGTCATGCCCGCAGGGTAGTGCGCACACTACGGGCATCCGGCACGTATCCCGTGATGCGAGACAGCTCCCCCTGGCAGCTTCCACCAGCGGGCCTCAACGGCGGCTCCCCCGGTCGGGGCTCCCCGCCGGCGTCCCACCGGTGGCGGCGCCCCGGAACCCCCGGAACCGCGGTCCCCCGGAGCCACCGCCCCCGGGGACCGCCGGGCTCAGTACGGATGCACCCCCACCGGGGCGGCCGGAGGCGGCCCGTATCCCTCGGCGATGCGCTGGTGGTACGTCTCCCGGTCGATGACCTCCAGACCGACGATCTCCCAGGGCGGGAGCTTGGCCGTGGAACGGTGCTCGCCCCACAGCCGCAGCGCGACGGCCGCCGCGTCGTGCAGATCGCGGGCCTCTTCCCAGTAGCGGATCTCCGCGTGGTCGTCGGCGTACCTGCTGGTCAGCAGGAAGGGATGGTCGTGCGCGAGCTGTTCGAGTCCGCGTCTGATCTCCGCCAGCGGGGTGGCGGTTCCCGAGACGCTGAGCGTGATGTGCCACAGCCTCGACGGGGTGCGTTCCTCCTTCACCACCGTCTGCTCGGACCCGGTGGTCCGGTCGTCCCCTCGCTCCTTGGTCCGGCCCCCGTCGAAGCCTGAACCGGCTCCGACGCTGGTCAGGGCCCGGCCACCCGTTCCTCGGGGCGGCGCCCCCGGGCGCGCTCGTCTCACCGGCGGCCTCCTGTGAATGCGTTTGCTGTGCTGTACCCCGCTGTTTCCCCGTTACAAAGTTGACCAGCCTGCGGCCGGGGATGGGGCGGTTTTCGTGAAGGTCTCTGCCCCGAGGCTGGACTTTCAGTCGTTTCAGGGGTTTGTCAGCCGTGCAGTACGACCAGATCGTCCCTGTGTACGACCTCGCGCTCGTACGCCGGGCCGAGCTCCCGTGCCAGGTCGCGGGTGGAACGGCCGAGCAGTTGCGGGATCTCCTTGGCGTCGAAATTGACGAGTCCGCGGGCCACCGGCCGGCCTTCGAGATCGCGCAGCTCCACCGGGTCACCGGCGGTGAAATCCCCTTCGACCGAGGCGATCCCGGCGGGCAGCAGCGAGCTGTGGCGTTCGACGACCGCCTGCACGGCCCCGTCGTCCAGGGTCAGCGAACCCTGCGGGGTGGAGGCGTGGGCGAGCCAGAGCAGCCGGTCCGCCGAGCGGCGTCCGGTGCGGTGGAAGTACGTTCCGGTGTCGCGGCCGGCCAGGGCGTCGGCGGCCCGGCTCGCCGAGGTGAGGACGACGGGCACGCCGGCCGCGGTGGCGATCCTGGCCGCCTCGACCTTGGTGACCATGCCGCCGGTGCCGACGCCCGCCTTCCCGGCGCTGCCGATGGTGACGCCCGCGAGGTCCTCGGGACCGGTCACCTCGGCGACCCGCGAGGTGCCCGGGGTGCTGGGGTCGCCGTCGTAGAGGCCGTCCACGTCGGAGAGCAGGACCAGCAGATCCGCGCGGACGAGGTGGGCGACCAGGGCCGCGAGCCGGTCGTTGTCGCCGAACCGGATCTCGTCGGTGGCGACGGTGTCGTTCTCATTGACGACCGGGAGCGCGCCCATGTCCAGGAGCTGGTCCAGGGTGCGGCAGGCGTTGCGGTAGTGGGCGCGGCGGCTGGTGTCGTTGCTGGTCAGCAGCACCTGGCCGACGCGTACGCCGTACCGTGCGAAGGAGGCGGTGTAGCGGGCGACGAGCAGTCCCTGGCCGACGCTGGCGGCGGCCTGCTGCCTCGCCAGGTCCTTGGGCCGACGCAGCAGTCCGAGCGGGGCGAGCCCGGCCGCGATGGCACCGCTGGAGACGAGCACGATCTCGCGCTCCCCGCCGCTGCGCACATTGGCCAGTACATCGACGAGTGCGTCGACGCGGTCCGCGTCGAGGCCGCCGGCCGCGGTGGTGAGGGACGAGGAACCGACCTTGACCACGATCCTGCGGGCCTCTGTGACGCCCTGTCTTGCCCCTGACACGTCCATCCCCAATGATTCGGCCTCGCCCAGCCCCCGCAATCTACGCGAGCGGCGAATCCGGCGCCCGGGTGTTCCGCCCTCTGGACCCTCTCGTCCGCGCACTGTCGGAAGGATCACGCCGGGTAGGCATGAGCAACCGTTGAGGCATCTCAGTCATCTAACAGCCGATAGGGTGCACGGCGGATGGCTTCCTATGCCATTTTCAACAGCGCAGGCCTCGCATCCGCCGCCGGCCAGAGGGACTTCTCACAGACATGGGACAGCAGCAATGCCAGTCAAAGTAAGTGTCGTCATTCCTGTATACAACCCGGGCAAGTACATCGACCCCTGCATCGACTCGCTGCTGCGACAGACCCTCCCGGCAGGGGAATTCGAAGTCCTCTTCGTCAACGATGGCTCGACGGACGACACTCGTGAGCGACTCGAAAAGCTGGCCGGGGAGCACCCGCATTTCCGTGTGATCACCATTCCGAACTCCGGATGGCCCGGGAAGCCCCGCAACATCGGTGTGGACGAGGCGAAGGGCGAGTACGTCCAGTTCGTCGACCAGGACGACTACCTCGCCTCCGGCGCCCTGCAGCGGCTGTACGACATGGGCCACCGCAACGGTTCGGACATCGTGATCGGCAAGGTGGCGAGCAACTTCCGCGGCGTCCCGCACGGCGTGTTCAAGAAGAACCGCGAGAAGTGCACCCTGCACGACGCGCCCCTGTACGACAGCCTCACGCCGCACAAGATGTTCCGTACGGAGTTCCTCCGCGAGAACGGCATCGCCTACCCCGAGGGCAAGCGCCGGCTTGAGGACCAGCTCTACATGATGCAGGCGTACTTCCCCGCCAAGGTCGTCTCGATCCTCGGCAACTACACCTGCTACTACTACTCCCGGCGGGACGACGGCCAGAACGCCGGATCGGCGAAGATCGTGCCGTCCGGCTACTACGGCAACCTCCGTGAGGTCCTCGACGTCGTCGTGGACAACACCGAGCCCGGCGAGTTCCGGGACATGCTGCTGCGCCGCTTCTACCGCGTCGAGATGCTCGGCCGGCTCAGCGAGCCCGCCGTCCTCAAGTACGCCCCCGAGTACCTGGACGAGATGTGCGACGCCGTCCAGGGCCTGGCCACGGACTTCATGGACGACGGGGTGCACGACGGGCTCGGCCCGGTGCTCCGGCTGCGCTCCACGCTGCTGCGCAACAACGACCGCCAGGGCCTGGTCCGGATCTCCCGGTTCGCCGCGTCGGTCAAGGCGGCGGCCCGTCTTGAGGGCTTCGCCTGGCGGCCGGACGGCCGGATCGACCTCACCATCAGCGGCCGCCTCGTCCACGGCGAGGACCAGAGGCCGCTGACGCTGCTGCGCCGCGACGGGCGCTACTTCCTGCACCCCGACATCACCGAGGGTCTGCTGCCGGACGGCGAGCTCCTGGACGTCACCGACGACATGGCCGGATTCTCCGCCGAGCTGTCGCTGCGCAACCGTGAGACCGCCGTCGAGTGGTCCTGCCCCGCGAGCTTCACCGCCCGGGTCGAGGAGCTCGGCGACGACGTCTGCGAGGTCGTGCTGCACGGCAGCGGCCAGGTCGGCTCGGAGGCGGTCACGGGCCGCGGCCGGGTGTCGCGCGGTTTCTGGGACGTCTGGGTGCCGCTGCGCGGCCTCGGCCTGGTCCGCAAGGCCCGGCTCGGCGCCGACCGCGCCCCGGAGGTGGACGCGGCCTGCCTGCCCGCCCTGCTGGGTTCGCCGGCCCGGGCCGTCATCCCGTACTTCACCGACCCGCACGGCAACATCACCCTCGATGTGGCCCGGCGCGCCAAGAAGCTGGCCGAATACCTCGAAGGGCGGCCGCTCCAGCGGTCCCCCGGCGGCTTTGAGCTCCGGCTGGACCTCTTCACCACCGACGGCACCGGCCCGTCCCCGACCACCCTGGTCCTGAGCCCGGCGGACGGGGCGGGCGGCTCCTCGCACCAGCTCCGCACCACCCTGCGGCCCACCGACGGCCGGGCCCACCTCACGGTGCCCGACCGCGCGCCGGGCGTCCCGGCCGGTACGTGGAAGCTCGCGGTCCGGCTGGACGGCGACAAGAACCCCGCGTTCCACCTCTGCGACGTCACCGTCGCCAAGAACGGCCGGATCACCCTGCCCGCGAGCCTCCCGGCGATCGACCCGGGGATCATGCTCGGCATCACCAGCAGGCGCCGGAAGGCGAAGCTGCGCCGCGCGCTGCGCACCGTGGGCGGTCCCATCGTGCGCAGGCTCCCGGCCAAGAGCCGCAAGCGGGCGCGTCGCCTGGCCGCCCGGTTCACCGGCTGACCCTCGCCCGTACCGCCGTACCTCTCCCATCAGAACACCGGCCGATCGCATCGGCCACGAGCAACAGAACAAGGACGTGATCGCATGCGGCAGCTCTCCATCGAAGGGGCCTGGGTGCATGAGCCCAAGGTCTTCCCGGACAGCCGCGGCAGCTTCCACGAGTGGTTCAAGGCGTCGGAGCTGAGCGAGGCCGTCGGCCACACGCTGCGGCTGGCGCAGGCCAACTTCTCCGTCTCCAGCCGGGGGACGCTGCGCGGGGTGCACTTCGCCGATGTGCCGCCGAGCCAGGCGAAGTACGTCAAGTGCGTGCGCGGCGCGGTGCTCGACGTCATCGTGGACATCCGGGTCGGCTCCCCCACGTACAAGCAGTGGGAGGCCGTCCGGCTCGACGACGTCGACCACCACGCCGTCTACCTCGCCGAGGGGCTCGGGCACGCCTTCATGGCGTTGACGGACGACGCCTCGGTCAGCTACCTGTGCTCCGAGGGCTACGCGCCCGGCCGCGAGCACGGCATCAACCCGCTCGATGCGGAGCTGGGCATCGAGTGGCCCGAGGGCATCACCCCGCTGCTGTCCGACAAGGACGCCGCGGCGCCCTCGCTGGCCGAGGCCGAGGAGCAGGGCCTGCTGCCCTCCTACGAGGCGTGCCAGGCGTACTACGCGCAGCTGCGCGCCCGCGGCTGAGCCACCCGCCGACACGCCGAAGCCCCCGTGGTCCGTACGGATCACGGGGGCTTCGGCGTCGTCCGGGTGGGATCAGCCCGTCACTGCCTTGATGCGCGAGCGCAGCGGCGCGAAGGCCGAGCGCGAGCGGTGCAGGTTGCGGGCGCGGGCCAGGGCCGGCCAGAAGTCGGCGCGCAGCAGCGTCTCGGGCCGGACCGCGTTCTTGCGGACGAGTACCTCTTCGGGCACGTCCTGCGGGTCGGGTACGACGAACTCCTCGATGATCTTGTCGTACTCGTTCTTCAGGACGTTGTTCTCCGGGTCGGCGCCGAACACGGCGACCACGCCGGTCGGTTCGGTGTCCACCTCGACGACCACCAGGTCGGGGCGGTAGCGGCGGAGCACCTGCACCACCTTGTACACGTCGCCGGTCCAGTACTTGGTGTGCCGGTCGCGGGCCGCCTCGTCGACGTCGCGCGGCAGCATGTCGTCGAGAACGATCACGCTCGACCAGCGGGAGTGCTTCTCCACGTTCATGAAGTCGCGCAGGGCGTACTCGAAGAGGTGCATGCCGTCGATGAAGGACAGCTCCAGCTTCGGGTCCCCGCCCAGGACGTTGAGCGGATCGCGGCGGGCCAGTGCCCGGAACGGGTTCCTGCCGTTGCGCAGGTGAAGCAGCGGATCCTTGCGGGCGAAGAAGTCGTCGCTGGTCGCTCTGACCAGGTGGACGTCACAGCTGATGTCCGTCACGACCCGGAAGGCGGGGTCGACGGCGACGGAAGGTACCCGTGAGAGGGCCAAACTTCTGCCGTCGTTGACCCCGATCTCCAGATAGTTCCGAGGCCGGTAGACGCGGTGCAGATGGCGCAGGAAGTCGTGGCGGTTCACGTGGAGCTGCCCTTCGGAGGAAACCAACTGGTCCGGTTCCCGGCGAAGTTACCTCATGACCGCACTGTGATGTAAGCGTTCTCCCTGATGTAAACATTCGTTGCGAACATCTTTGAAATTCGACGAGATTTGACCATCTATACGATCAATTGATGATCATGCCCGCTCTGCCGCGACGAGTGCCGGAAATGCCTCCGCGAGTGCCGCCCGCCAGTCCCGTACCGGTTCGATCCCGGCCGCGGCCCAGCGGTCGTGGCCCAGCACGCTGAACGCGGGCCGGGGGGCCGGCCGCACGAAGGCCTCGCTGGTCGTGGGACGGACCCGCTCGGGGTCGGTGCCGAGCAGCCGGAAGATCTCCCGGGTGAAGCCGAACCAGGTCGTCTCGCCGCCGCTGGTGCCGTGGTAGACGCCCGCCGGGGCGGTGCCCGCGAGGGCCGCCTGCCCGAGCCGGACCAGCCGGTCGGCCAGATCGACGGTCCAGGTGGGCTGACCGCGCTGGTCGTCCACCACGTCGAGGGTGTCCTTGACGCCCTCCAGCTTGATCATCGTACGGACGAAGTTGCCGCCGCCCGCGCCGTACAGCCAGGCCGTGCGGACCACGTAACCGGACTCCGGCAGAGTGCTCAGCACGGCCTGCTCGCCGGCCAGCTTGGTGCGGCCGTAGGCGCTGCGCGGCCCGGTCGGGTCGTCCTCGGCGTACGGCTTCTCGCCGTCTCCGGCGAAGACGTAGTCCGTGGAGACCTGGAGGTGCACGGCGCCGTGCTCCCGGCAGGCCTCGGCGAGGACGGCGGGGCCGGTGCCGTTGACCCGCAGCGCGGCGTCCTCCTGGGACTCCGCGTCGTCGACCGCGGTCCAGGCCGCGCAGTTCACCACGACGGCCGGACGGTGCTCCGCGAAGGCCGCCCGTACCGACTCCGGGTCGGCGACGTCCAGCGCCGCCCGGTCCGCGGCGACCGCGGTGACGTCCTCACCGGCGAGCCGGGCCAGGACGTCCCGGCCCAGCATCCCGGCGGCTCCGGTGACCAGCCAGACGGCGCTCACAGGGCGGCCCGGTCCTTCAGCGGCTCCCACCAGGCGCGGTTGTCGCGGTACCACTGCACGGTCTCGGCGAGGCCGGTGCGGAAGTCCTTGCGGGGCTCGTAGCCGAGCTCCTCGCGGATCTTGGTGCAGTCGACCGAGTAGCGGCGGTCGTGGCCCTTGCGGTCCTCTACGTAGGTGACGCTGGTGTCCCAGTCGGCGCCGCAGGCGTCCAGCAGCAGGCCGGTGAGCTCCTTGTTGGACAGCTCGGTGCCGCCGCCGATGTTGTAGACCTCGCCGGCCCGGCCCTTGGTGCGGACCAGCTCGATGCCCTGGACGTGGTCGTCGATGTGCAGCCAGTCGCGGACGTTGGCGCCGTCGCCGTAGAGCGGGACCGTCTTGCCGTCCAGCAGGTTGGTGACGAAGAGCGGGATGACCTTCTCGGGGAAGTGGTGGTGCCCGTAGTTGTTGGAGCAACGGGTCACCCGCACGTCGAGGCCGTGGGTGCGGTGGTACGAGAGCGCGATCAGGTCGCTGGACGCCTTGGCCGCGGAGTACGGCGAGTTGGGCGCGAGCGGGTGGGTCTCGGGCCAGGAGCCCTCGTCGATCGAGCCGTAGACCTCGTCGGTGGAGATGTGCACGAAGGTCTTGATGCCCGCGAGGTGCGCGGCGTGGATCAGCGTGTGGGTGCCCACCACGTTGGTGCGGACGAACTCGGCGCCGCCGTCGATGGACCGGTCCACGTGGGACTCGGCGGCGAAGTGCACCACCTGGTCGTGCTCGGCCATCAGCTTGGCGACCAGCTCCGGGTCGCAGATGTCACCCTGCACGAACCGGAAGCCGGGGTGGTCGCGCACCTCGTCGAGGTTGGCCGGGTTGCCCGCGTAGGTGAGCTTGTCGAGGACGGTGACAGCGATGTCGCCGGGGCCCTCGGGACCGAGCACCGTACGGACGTAGTGCGAGCCGATGAAGCCGGCGCCGCCGGTCACCAGGATGTTGGTGGTCATGAAGAGATCTGCACCTTGCTGTGGTCGCCGAGCACGAGTCGGTGGGCGGACGGGGAACGGGGGGCGGGGGTCACCTCGACGTCACGGCCGATGAGCGACGCCTCGACGCGGCGGACACCGGAGAGGGAGGCACCCCGCAGAACGATGGAGTACTCGATCTCGCTGTCCTCGATGCGGACGTCCTCCGAGACCGAGGTGAACGGGCCCACGTACGCGCCGCTGATCACCGAACGGGCACCGATGATCACCGGCCCGACGATACGGCTGCCGCTGACCTTGGCGCCCGGTTCGATCCGGACCCGGCCGATGATCTCGCTGTCCGCGTCGACATCGGCACCCTCCTGGAACGGCTCCACGGCCTCCAGGACGGTCCGGTTGACCTCCAGCATGTCGGTGACGTTGCCGGTGTCCTTCCAGTAGCCGCGGATCGTGGTGGAGCGCACGTCGCGCTTCTGGTCGATCAGCCACTGGATGGCGTGGGTGATCTCCAGCTCGCCGCGCCAGGACGGCTCGATCGCGCGGACCGCCTCGTGGATGGCCGGGGTGAAGAGGTAGACGCCGACGAGCGCCAGATCGCTCTTGGGCTCCTTCGGCTTCTCCTCCAGCGACGCCACCCGGCCGTCGGCGTCGAGCTCGGCGACACCGAAGGAGGTCGGGTTGGGCACCTGCGTCAGCAGGATCTGCGCATCGGGCTTGTCCGCGCGGAACCCGTCCACCAGACCGGTGATCCCGCCGACGATGAAGTTGTCGCCGAGGTACATGACGAAGTCGTCGTCGCCCAGGAAGTCGCGGGCGATCAGCACCGCGTGGGCGAGGCCGAGCGGCTCGTCCTGCGGGATGTAGGTGACCTCGATGCCGAGCGCGGAGCCGTCTCCGACCGCCTCGCGGATCTCGGGGGCGGTGTCGCCCACGATGATGCCGACCTCGGTGATACCTGCTTCCGCGATGGCTTCCAGGCCGTAGAAGAGCACGGGCTTGTTCGCCACGGGCACCAACTGCTTGGCCGAGGTGTGTGTGATGGGACGCAGGCGGGTGCCGGCCCCTCCGGATAGTACGAGAGCCTTCACGTGACCAGTCCCCATGGTGTTCTGTCGGTCCTGTCGCGGGCGCGACGTCCGAACGATTTTACTGAGCCTGCGTGTGTGCTGTTCCGCGAATCCGCCCGGTGGGCGCACTCGGAACCCGCCCGGCGGACGAGCGACCGTCACGCCACGTTCAATCGTGCCTTCCATCGCCGCATGTCACGGCGCATCCTGCGGGCCACCCGGCGGGACAGCGAGGCCCGGCGGGCGGCGACCTTCGGCTGGTCGATGCGCTTGCCGTCGTGCCAGTCCGGCACCGTGACCTCGTAGGTGGAATCGGCCAGACCGGCCGACTTGTCACGGAAGTGCGGGTACGCGAGGTACAGCGTCGCACCGTCGCGGGAACCGACCACGTCCGGGACCGTCTTCGCCCGGATGTACCGCACCACCTCGACCAGCAGGTCCGTCCTGCCCCGCGCCACACAGGCGAGACGCAGCCGCTCGGAGACCTTGATCAGCCGGGCCACACCATCGTCCCAGTACTTTTCCATCAACGGAGCCGCGAGTTCCATTTTGTGCCGGCGGACTTCCTCCGAGTCCTTCAGCACCACGGGACCGAACTGCTGGAGCATCCCCACCGTGAAGGGCCGGACCATGAGGAAATCCCTTTTCGGGCCGGCGGGCTCGATCCGGTGAATGAGCGACATCATGGCGCGCATCGAGTCGAAGCGCCATTCATAGGTTCCGCTCTTGGTGACGTGCTTCCCGTCGTCACGGCCCACCAGGTAATAGCAGACGTAATTGGAGATCACCGAGACACCGGCGCCGCGCAGATATGCCTCCATCGTGAAGAGAGCGTCCTCGCCGGTCCTGAGATTCTCGTCGAACCTCAGGGAGAGCCGCTCCAGGAGTTCACGCCGGAAGAGCTTCTGGGCGCTCAGGGTGTATATGACCTTGGAGTTGTAGACGTCGACCCGGTCCTTGGTGGCCCGCCACATCGACTGCGGCGCCCCCCGGTTCACCCCGACCACCTTGCCGAGCACCACATCGGTGCCGGCCCGGTCGCCCATGGCCACCATCCGCTCCAGGGCCTCCTCGCCGAAGTAGTCGTCCGCGTCCAGGAAGAACACATAACGGCCACGGGCCAGACCGAGGCCCACATTCCGCGGACCGCTGGGGCCGCCGGAGTTCTTCTGCCTGATCACCCTGGTCGGAACCTGCGATCTCGCCGCGAATTCTTCCAGGTACTCGCCCGTACCGTCGGTGGAGCCGTCGTCGACCGCGACGATTTCGATCCGCTCGGCACCGATGGTCTGCGCCTCCACCGATTCGAGACAACGGATGAGGTAGGGCATCGCCTCATATGCACCGACAACCACGGTCACGTCAGGAATTTGCGTCTCGTTCACACAAACAGAAGACAGTCAGCCCGGGCCGTTGGTTGTCTTACACCCCGTCGACAAAAAGTGACACTCATCACAAAGGCCCGGCACAACCCTCTCAGGGGTATGCCGGGCCTTGCTCAATCATGTAAAGCAGACGGTTGACTTCTCAGCCGCCCACGGGCTCACCCAGGCTCTTCGCCACCCCGGTGTTCCGCGCGTCGGACTTGGCCGCGAGCGTCGTCACGGCCGTGTCGAACTGCACGATCGAGGTGGGCTCGTCCGGGCCCAGGAGGTACTGCTTCAGCTCGCGCCGGTCGTCCGCCAGGGTGTCCGCGGCCGGGTCCTTCACCGCGGCGAGCAGGGCCTTCAGCTCGGCCGCCGAGTTGGACAGGATCACCGCGGCACGCACCGCCGTGTTCTGCCGGCGGAACTCCTCCTCGCCCAGTTCGGCCGAGTCCGTGACCGCGTACGGCTTGCCGCTCGCGATGAAGTCGGAGACCACGCTGGAGATGTCCGAGACCATGGCGTCCGACTCGTTGAAGCAGTCGTAGAGCCGCATCTGGGCACCGGTGATGACCCGGTGCTCCCACCAGCCCTGCGCACGCCAGGACGCCGCGTTCCACTCGTCCTTGAGCTTCGCCGTCTCCGCCTCGCGCGCCGGGTCGGCCAGCGAGTCGCGGGACAGCTCCGCCTCGTCCCGGGCGGTGCGGCCGCCGCCGGCCAGCTCGGCCAGCCGCGCCTCGATACGGACCATCTCGGCCCGTGCCCCGGCCTGCTCGCCCTGCAGCGCGGCCGACTCCTGCGCCCAGCGGGGGTCGGTGGCCCGCTGGGCCGCGGCCTGCTCGATCATCGCGGTGATGCGCAGGTGCACGGCCTTGGCCTTGGCGCTGCGGGTACCGGTGAAGGGGTGCGGCTTGTACAGCAGCCGCACCGGCTCCTCGGCCTCCAGCAGCCGCCTGACGATGTTCTCGCCGGCCAGCAGCAGCGAGGTGTTGCCCGGGTTGTCGTCCCAGCCCTCCCAGGTGGGGGCGTACAGGACGGTCGGGATCGGGTTGCCCGGCGTACCGGACCAGGACCGGATGGCGGCCAGCTGCGGGCGGCCCACCTCCACGATGTCCTCGTCGCGCACCCCGACATCGGCCAGGGCGTAGCGGTCGCGGCCGGCCCGGCCCGCGGTCCACACCTCGTCGTAGACCTTGCTGTACGGGTTGACGCTGGCGATCTTGTCGCTGTCGCCGTGACCGATGAAGACGTGCTTCATCGTCGGCACCCGGAGCAGGTGGATGTTCTTGCCGACGTTGGCCGCGTAGAGCGCGACCCGCACCGACGAGAGGTCCAGGTTCATCAGGTGCACGCCACCGGGCACACAGAGCACCGGCACCGAGGTCGTGGCGAGCTGCGGCACGATGTTGCGCTCACGCAGCAGGATCATCGGCCGGCCGCCGAGCTGGGCCATGGTCTCCAGCCACATGTTGACCTGGTAGGCGGAGTCCTTGGAGCCGGAGAAGTACAGCAGCACGGTCGGCCGGTACTCGTCGAGCCAGTGACCCACCGCGTTGAGGACCTTGGTCTCCGGCGGTACGAGCCGGCTCGGCCGGACGTACGGCAGCAGCGCCACCAGGTAGCAGACCGCGAGAACGAGGGTCAGGCCGAGGCCGGCGTACGCGATGACGTCCTTGCCGGTCTCGACGGCGACCAGCACGCCCACGATCGCGAAGACGTCCAGGTGCAGCATCTTCTCCGCGGGCCTGTTCATCAGGCGCTGCGGCGGTGCATCCGCTATCCGCACCGACGACAGGTCGATGTTGCGGGTGACCACCGGAAGCTTGCGGCGGAGCCGGATCAGGGTGACCATCGCGCTCTGCGGCGCCTGGAGTCCGTAGAACGCCAGGAGACAGGCGACCGTCACGTAGAAGAGCGTCTCCTCGCCGTATCCCATGCGGGAGAGCAGCAGGATGAGCAGCAGCTGACGGACCAGGAAGCGGATCGAGAGCCCGGCCCGGACGGCGGCGAGCCGGTTGATCAGATAGCTGCCGCAGTGGTGCAGATACCGGTCCGCGAGATAGGTGACCGCGGTGGCCGCGGCGAAGAACCAGAGATTGGGGATTATTGCCGCGAGCATTATGCACGGGAACCCCAGAGCCACCAGGAGCGCGGCGGCCAGCTCCGAACCGCTGCCCACCCGAGCCAAACGCATGGCTTTCGAAATCACGAAGTACCGCTCCCGAGGGTGCCGACTTGATTACCTTACGAGGGGAATGTGAAGACAGAGCTTCACGAATTCGGACCCCTGCAGTTCGCGCTCGGCGACTGCAGGGGTCCGAATAATCGATTGTCAAGCAGTATTACACATCGGCCTGTCGGTCCAGGACAGCGGCAAGCGCCTGCTCGAAGCCGGATGCCTCGGAGGCCCCCCGCGTCGGGTCCTGCTGGCGTACGTCGATGACATGGCCGGTCATCTCCGAGAGCAGGACGTCGAGCGAGGTCCGGGCGACCGCCTCGGAGGACAGCAGCGTGCCCGCGGGCTCGTTGCCGAACGCCTTGGTGCGCATCGGGGTGGCGGTGCGCTCGGGGTTCACGCAGTTCACCCGCACTCCGTCGGCCGCCCACTCGTCCGAGAGCGCCTGGGTGAGGTTCACCATGGCGGCCTTGGTCGACGAGTAGAGGCTGTACTCCGCGCGGCCCCGGGTGTAGCTGCTGGAGGTGTAGAGCAGCAGCTGGCCCTTGGTCTCGGCGAGGTACTTGTACGAGGCGCGGGCGATCTGCACGGGTGCCAGGTAGTTCACGTTCAGCGCTTCCTGGATGGTCGCGCTGTCCGTCTCGGCCAGCTTGCCGATGCGCAGCACACCGGCGGTGTTGATCACGTAGTCGACGCGGCCGGTGTCGGCGTACGCCTTGGAGAGCGCCTCGTCGATGTGCTCGGGGTTCTCCACGTGCGTACCGGTGGTGGAGCGGCCCAGTGCGTAGACGGTGGCGCCGTAGGACTCGGCGAGCGTCGCGATGTCCGCGCCGATGCCGTAGGAGCCGCCGAAGACGACGAGGGTCTTGCCGGTGAGCAGCTCGCGGTAGGCGGCGTCGTCGGTCGGCTGCGGAACCGCCGTGGAGGCCAGCTGGAAGAGCTTGTCCGCGATGAAGACGTCGACCGGCTGAGTGACCTTCATGTTGTACTCGTCGCCCGCCACGACGTAGATCGGTACGTCGGGGAGGTACTTGAGCACGACCGAGCAGTCGTCGGTGGCCTGGAAGTTCGGGTCACCGGCGGCCACCTCGTAGGCCCGGCGGATCGTGGAGAGCTTGAAGGCCTGCGGCGTCTGGCCCCGGCGCAGCCGGGAGCGGTCGGGCACGTCGGTGATGAACTCGCCGTCGCCGCCGTGGGTGCGGGTCACGATGATCGTGTCCGCGGACGGGATGGCGACGTCGACCGCCTGGTAGCGGTCCAGTGCGTCGACGCAGTCCTTGATGACGCGCTGTGAGAGCAGCGGGCGCACGGCGTCGTGGAAGAGGACGTTGCGGTCCTCGCCCTCGGCCAGGCCCTCACCGAGCGCCGCGATGGCACGCTCGGTGGTCTCGTTGCGCGTGGAGCCGCCCTCGATCACCTTGGTGACCTTGGTGAGCCCGGCCTTGGCGACGATCTTCTCGACGTCGGGCACGTAGCCCGGAGCCATCAGCACGATGACGTCGTCGATGGAGTCGGCCTGCTGGAAGATCGACAGTGTGTGCTCGATGACAGCCTTGCCTGCGATCTTCAGCAGCTGCTTGGGAATGGACAGACCCACGCGCTGGCCGGTACCGCCGGCGAGCACGACTGCGGTGGTTCGGGCTTTGGCTATGTGCTGAGCAGACACAGACGACCTACCTTGCGAGGGCTGGGAGATACAGCGATGGTTGCACTCTCCGTTACCGTCTCGCAAGGTGGACGTCGGCCGCCCCATGCCGTACCGAAACCTTTTGTTGCCCTGCGATCAGGGCGAATACCGGAATCGGGGCTTCCCTGCCAGGTGATCGACGCCACACGAGTGAGCGGCATGATTCACCCCTGAGCGGGTTCGGTTCCCTCGTACGTATGACGCGGAGAGTGCGCGTGACCGCCGGACGGGCCTGCGGAACAGGACCTTCCGGCGGCCGGTGACCGTTCCGGAACGAGCCGCGCCCGTTCGGAACGGGCCCGTCCCGAACGGGGCGAAGCCGTCGGACTGGAACGGGTTCGAAGCCGTCGGACTAGAACGGGTTGAAGTCGTCGAACTCGCGCTGGGCCTCGTCGCGCTCCGACTCGCGTTCCCGGCGGCGCTGCGCCGCCGGGCGCGGTGCTTCGAGCCGGTGGTCCTCGCCACGACGGCCGAGCATCTCGGCGCCCGCCGCCAGGGTCGGCTCCCAGTCGAAGACGACCGCGTTGTCCTCGGCGCCGATGGCCACGCCGTCACCCGCGCGGGCACCGGCCTTCACCAGTGCGTCCTCGACACCGAGGCGGTTGAGCCGGTCGGCCAGGTAGCCGACGGCCTCGTCGTTGTTGAAGTCGGTCTGGCGCACCCAGCGCTCCGGCTTCTCGCCGCGCACCCGGTAGATGCCGTCCTCCTCCAGCGTCACGGTGAAGCCCGCGTCGTCGACGGCCTTCGGGCGGATGACGATCCGGGTCGCCACCTCCACCGGCTTGGCCGCACGCGCCTCGGCGATGATGCCCGCGAGCGCGAAGGACAGCTCCTTGAGACCGGTACGGGCGACCGCGGACACCTCGAAGACGCGGTAGCCGCGCTCCTCCAGGTCCGGGCGGATCATGTCGGCGAGGTCCTGGCCGTCAGGGATGTCGATCTTGTTGAGGACGACGATGCGGGGCCGGTCCTCCAGGCCGCCGTACTGCTTCAGCTCCTCCTCGATGATGTCGAGGTCGGAGACCGGGTCGCGGTCGGACTCCAGCGTCGCGGTGTCCAGGACGTGCACCAGTACCGAACAGCGCTCCACGTGGCGCAGGAACTCCAGGCCGAGGCCGCGGCCCTGGCTGGCGCCCGGGATGAGGCCCGGGACGTCGGCGACGGTGTAGACGGTGCTGCCCGCGGTGACCACGCCGAGGTTCGGGACCAGGGTCGTGAAGGGGTAGTCCGCGATCTTCGGCTTGGCCGCCGACAGCACGGAGATCAGCGAGGACTTGCCGGCGCTCGGGTAGCCGACCAGCGCGACGTCGGCGACGGTCTTGAGCTCCAGGACGATGTCCCGGGCCTCACCGGGCTCGCCGAGCAGCGCGAAGCCGGGGGCCTTGCGCCGGGCGGAGGCCAGCGCGGCGTTGCCGAGGCCGCCGCGGCCGCCCTGACCGGCGACGAACGTGGTGCCCTGGCCGACCAGGTCGGCGAGCACGTTGCCGTCCCGGTCGAGCACGACCGTGCCGTCCGGCACCGGCAGGACCAGGTCCTGGCCGTCCTTGCCGGACCTGTTGTCGCCCGCACCGGGCTGGCCGTTGGTGGCCTTGCGGTGGGGGTGGTGGTGGTAGTCGAGGAGCGTGGTGATCGCCTGGTCGACGACCAGGGTCACATCGCCGCCGCGGCCGCCGTTGCCGCCGTCCGGACCGCCGAGCGGCTTGAACTTCTCACGGTGTACGGAGGCACAGCCGTGGCCCCCGTTACCCGCGGCGACGTGCAGCTCGACGCGGTCCACGAAGGTGGTCATGGTTGAAACCTCCAGTTACATACATGCAGAAATGTCTCACTCGCGCTGTCCCCACGGAGGAGAAAGCCGTCTCTCATGGGAGAAACACGCGAAAGGCGGACCCGCTTCCCGTACGGGAAGTGAGGTCCGCCTCCGCAGAAACCGCTCGACGAGCGCCGAAAATCAGCCGGCGATCGGAACGATGTTCACGACCTTGCGGCCACGGTGCGTGCCGAACTCGACCGCACCGGCGGCGAGCGCGAACAGCGTGTCGTCGCCGCCACGGCCGACGCCCGTGCCCGGGTGGAAGTGGGTGCCGCGCTGGCGGACCAGGATCTCACCGGCGTTGACGGCCTGACCGCCGAAGCGCTTCACGCCGAGCCGCTGAGCATTGGAATCGCGCCCGTTCCGGGTGGACGATGCGCCCTTCTTGTGTGCCATGTCTCCTCAGTCCCTTACTTCGCAGCCGCGGGGATACCGGTGACCTTGATCGCCGTGTACTGCTGACGGTGACCCTGGCGACGGCGGTAGCCGGTCTTGTTCTTGTAGCGAAGGATGTCGATCTTCGCGCCCTTGTGGTGGTCCACGACCTCGGCCTGGACCTTGATCCCGGCCAGCACCCACGGGTCGCTGGTCACGGCGTCGCCGTCGACCACGAGCAGGGTCGAGAGCTCGACCGTGTCGCCAACCTGGGCAGTGGAAATCTTGTCAACCTCAACGATGTCACCGACAGCAACCTTGTGCTGGCGGCCACCGCTGCGCACGATGGCGTACACGCGGATCTCACTCTCGCTCGGAACGGGGCCCCTGATGCCAGCCGCTCACACGGGCCGGGGCCCGAGGTGATCCGAATGGACGAGCGGCCTCTCACCTGTGAAGGGAGGGGGTTGCTCAGGGACAGGCGCATGGAAACACGCCGAAGGGCAAGGTTACGGGCCGCCGTCCGGAGGGTCAAACCGGGCCCTGTGTTCTTCCCCGCCGCTCCCCCGTTCATTCCCGCTTCCTCGCCGCTCTCCTGCCGCCGACCGCCGTCGCGGCGCAGCGGGGCACGTACCGGCAGCTCCCCGAAAGCCCTTCGGCGCCTTCCGGGCGCCCGGAAGGCGGGAGCCTCCTGACGGCCTGCCCGGCAGGCTTCCGACGGCCGCGTGGGGCCGCGTGGCGGGCTTCTGACGGCGTCCCGGCCGAACGGGAACGGCCGGTGTCCCAGCCGAACGGGAACGGCCGGTGGGCCGCACCCCGTCGGAGTGTGGCCCACCGGCCGTGCAACCGCTCTGCGGCCCGCGCCTACGCCTCGGCGTCGGCGGAGACGGCGGGCTGCGGCGACTTCCCCGCGGCGGCCGTCTTCTTGGTCGCCGCCTTCTTGGCCGTCGTCTTCTTCGCAGCGGTCTTCTTGGCGGCCGTCTTCTTGGTGGCCGCCTTCTTCGCCGTGGCCTTCTTGGCGGTCTTGCGGGCCGCCTTCTTGGCCGGGGCCTCCGCCTCGACGGCCTCGGCGTCCGGCGCCGGCTCCGCCTCGGGCTTCGGCTCGGCCGGGCCCGTCACCACGACGACCTCCGCACCGTCCGTACCGGCGGGCGAGCCCGCCGGAGCGGTGACCTTGCGGGTCACCCGGCGACGCGCACGCGGCGGGGCGGCCTCGGGGGCCACCTCCTCGGGTGCGGCCTCGGGCTGTGCGGCCTCGACGACCGGTTCCGGCTGCTCGACCGGGGCGGGGGCCGGCTCGGCGGCCGGCACCTCGGCGGCCGGCTCGGCCGGGGCGGGCGAGCCCGCCGGAGCGGTCGCCTTCCGGGTCGCCCGACGGCGCGTACGGCCCTGGGGGGCCTCGGCCGCGGGGGCCTCCTCGACCACCGGGGCCGGAACCTCGGCGGCCGGCTCCGGCGCCACGACCGGGGCGGGCTCCACGACCACGACCGGCTCCGGCTCCGGCTCGACGACGGCCGGGGCCGCCGCTGCCGCGGCCTTCGGGGCGCCGGCCGGGGCCGTCGCCTTACGCGTCGCACGGCGACGGCCGCGGCCGCGCGTGGCGGCCGCCTCGGCCTCGGCCGGGCTGCTGTACAGCTCCTCGTCCGGTACGAACTCCGGCTCGGGCAGCGCCACCGGGGCGGCCACCTCGGCAGCGAGCTCGGCCTCGGTCTCGACCTCGGTACCGGTCTCGGCCTCCACCGCGTGCTCGTGGTCCGCGCCGCCCCGGCCGCGCTTCTTCGAGCGCTTGCCGCCGCCACCGACCGAGGCCGGCTGCTCCATGTGCACGATGACACCGCGTCCGTTGCAGTGGACGCATGTCTCGGAGAAGGACTCCAGCAGGCCCTGGCCCACCCGCTTGCGGGTCATCTGGACCAGGCCCAGCGAGGTGACCTCGGCGACCTGGTGCTTCGTACGGTCGCGTCCCAGGCACTCCAGCAGTCGCCGCAGCACCAGGTCCCGGTTGGACTCCAGCACCATGTCGATGAAGTCGACGACGACGATGCCGCCGAGGTCGCGCAGCCGCAGCTGGCGCACGATCTCCTCGGCCGCCTCCAGGTTGTTCTTGGTGACGGTCTCTTCCAGGTTGCCGCCCTGGCCGGTGAACTTGCCGGTGTTGACGTCGACGACGACCATCGCCTCGGTCTTGTCGATCACCAGCGAGCCGCCGCTGGGCAGGTAGACCTTGCGGTCCAGCGCCTTCATCAGCTGCTCGTCGATCCGGTACGTCGCGAAGATGTCGACCTCGGAGGTCCACCGCGACAGGCGGTCCGTCAGGTCGGGCGCCACCTGCGAGACGTATCCGAAGATCGTCTCCCACGCGTCGTCGCCGCTGACGATGACCTTGGAGAAGTCCTCGTTGAAGATGTCGCGGACGACCCGGACGGTCATGTCCGGCTCGCCGTAGAGCAGGGTCGGCGCGTTGGAGCTGCCGGTGCTCTTCGACTTCTTCTGGATGTCCTCCCACTGCTGCTGGAGCCGCTCGACGTCGCGGCGCAGCTCGTCCTCGCTCGCGCCCTCCGCGGCGGTGCGGACGATCACGCCCGCGTCCTCGGGGACGATCTTCTTGAGGATGGTCTTCAGCCGGGCCCGCTCGGTGTCGGGCAGCTTGCGGCTGATGCCGGTCATCGAGCCCTCGGGCACGTAGACCAGGTAGCGGCCGGGCAGCGAGACCTGGCTGGTCAGGCGGGCACCCTTGTGGCCGATCGGGTCCTTGGTCACCTGGACGAGGACGGACTGGCCGGACTTGAGCGCGGTCTCGATGCGGCGCGGCCCGTGGGCCATGCCGAGCGCCTCGAAGTTCACCTCACCGGCGTAGAGCACGGCGTTGCGGCCCTTGCCGATGTCGACGAAGGCGG
The DNA here is from genome assembly GCF_038448545.1 of Streptomyces sp. CLV115. Classification (NCBI taxonomy): domain Bacteria; kingdom Bacillati; phylum Actinomycetota; class Actinomycetes; order Kitasatosporales; family Streptomycetaceae; genus Streptomyces; species Streptomyces sp. CLV115. The sequence goes on along the minus strand of NZ_JBCEWQ010000062.1, from coordinate 25,642 downwards.
CCTCCATGGACGGCAGTACGTTCTGCACCTTGCCCAGGTAGACGTTGCCGACGTAGCTGGTGGCCTGCTCCTTGTTGACGTAGTGCTCCACGAGCACGTTGTCCTCAAGGACGCCGATCTGGGTGCGCTCGCCGTTCTGGCGGACGACCATGACCCGCTCCACGGCCTCGCGGCGGGCCAGGAACTCGGCCTCGGTGATGATCGGGACGCGGCGGCGGCCCTGCTCACGGCCTTCGCGGCGGCGCTGCTTCTTGGCCTCCATACGGGTCGAGCCCTTGATGGACTGGACCTCGTCGAAGCCGGTGCCGGGCTCCCGCTCCTCCTTCTTGCGGGGCTCGCGGACCTTGACGACCGTGCGCTCCGGGTCGTCCGTGCCGTTGTCGGCGTCGGCGGAGACGTCCCCGCTGCGACGACGGCGGCGGCGACGGCGACGGCTGCTGCTCGATCCGGAGGCGGACGCCTCGTGGTCCTCGTCCTCCTCCTCGGACTCCTGGGCGCGCTCCTGGTCGTCCTCGGCGTGGTCGGCGGCGGCCTCGTCGGCGTGCTGCTCGGCGGCCTCGTCACCCTCGGCGGCCTCGCCACGACGGCGGCGACGGCCACCACGGCGGCGACGGCGCGAGGGCCGGTCCCCGTACTCGTCCGTCTCCTCGCCCTCGGCCTCGTGCTCGGCCTCGGCCTCGGTCTCCGGCTCCTCCTCGACCGGCTCCTCCGCGGGAGCCACGGCCTGCTCGGGCTCGGCGGCCTCACCGCGACGGCGGCGACGGCGACGCGAACCGCCCTGCGGCGCGGCCTCGGCGGCCGGGGCCTCGACGACGGCCGCCGGCTCCTCGACCGTCTCGATCTCTTCCTCCGCCTCGACCTCTTCGTGGCGCGAAGCCGCCGCGGCGGCGGCCGCGGTCTCCGGGGTCTGGAACATCGGCTCGGCGAAGACCGGCGCCTGGAACACGGCCACGGCGGGACGCGCGGCACGACGGCTCCTGCGTACGGGCTCCTCGGCCTTGCCGGTGAACTCCGGGCGGCCGGCGGCGGCGGTGGCCCGGCGGCGCTGACGGCCGCGCGGGACGGCGTCCTCGGCCTCGGCGGGCTCGGTCGCGGGCTGCTCGGCGGCGGGCGGCTCGGCGGCGGCCGGTGTCTCCTCGACGATCTCCACGGCCTCGGCGGCCTGCGGCGCACCCGCCGGAGCGGTCGCCTTACGGGTCGCACGACGACGCGCACGCGGGGCCTCGACGGGCTCGGCGGGCTCTTCCGCCGGGGCGGTCTCCGCGACCGGCTCGGCGGCCTGCGGGGCACCGGCGGGGGCCGACGCCCTGCGCCGGGTGCGGCCGCGCGGCGCGGCGGGCTCCGGCTCGACGGCCTCGGCGGCCGGCTCGGGCTCGGAGGCGGCCGGTGTCTCCTCGACGATCTCCACGGCCTCGGCGGCCTGCGGCGCACCCGCCGGAGCGGTCGCCTTACGAGTCGCACGACGACGCGTACGCGCCGGCGCCGCCTCCACGACCTCGGCCTCGGCCTCCGGCTCGGCAACCGGCACAGCGGCCTCGGCCACCTCGGCGGCCTGCGGCGCACCCGCCGGAGCGGTCGCCTTACGGGTCGCACGACGACGCGTACGCGCGGGCGGCGCGGCTTCCTCTGACGCGGCGCTGCCGTCGTCGGCGGGCTTGCTGTCGGACCCTGCGGCGTCAACGGCCGGTATGGCCGGCGCGGCCGCTTCCGCGGCTGTGCCCTGGGCGTCCGCCACCGGCGGACCGGCCGGGCGGGACGCGGCGCGGCGCCTGCGGCGCGGCGGCAGCTTGTCGCCGGGTGCGTTGTTCTCTTCGGCGTTCCCGGTCGTGCCGGGCTCGTTGGACTGGGGCATGCGGGCGGTTCTCCCGTCAGGCTCCCGGGCGCCGCGTCTGGTTCCGGTCCGGCACGGTCCGCGTGATGTACGCGGCTCCGCCGTCCGGGGCGCGGGCGCCGCACGGGAGCTCAATGTCTGGCTCGCCGGTTCCGTACGCGTGGTGCGTACGGCCTGGCGAAAGTCTTATGGGTCATCGCGCGGCCCGAACCGGATGGCTCCGAGTCGAGGGCTGCGCTGCAACGACCGCCTTACGCGGAACCTGCACCTTCCGGCGCCGTCGCGACGGCGTTCCCGGCGGCTGTGGATGGAGCGGCCGGGGCTGCCTCGCGGTCGGGCGCGAGCGGGTCGGTCACCGTGCCGGACTCCTCGTCGAAGAGCCCCTGCGCCAGCCTGGTCACCGCTGCGGGGACCGGCGGCGCCAGGTCGGCCACAACGCGGAGACCGGACAGGACGTCGTCAGGTCGCACGGCAGGTGTCAAGTGCCGAACAACCAGCCGCAGTATCGCACAGGGCTTGTCCTCGGGCCTATCAGCCTGTGGATCAAGGGCCTGCAGGTCGACAACGGCGGCGCGGGCGTCGAAGGTGCGCATGCCGTTCTTCGCGCGGCGCTGGACCTCGACGGTCTCCGCCTCGTTGAACGCGGCCACGGCCTTCGCCGCGTCCGCCACGGTGACCCCGTCGAGACGGAGTTCCCAGACGGAGGCGGTCAACCGGTCGGCGAGGCCCGAGGTGCGGGCCTCCACGGCATCGGTGATGTCGAGCCCGTCCGGCAGCGAGTCGTTGAGCAGGTCGCGCAGGACGGCCGGATCGCGGGCCTCGGTGAGGGCGATCTCCAGGAACTCGGCCTCGCTGCCCGTACCGGTCGGGGCGGCGTTGGCGTACGACACCTTCGGGTGCGGGGTGAAGCCGGCCGAGTAGGCCATGGGCACCTCGGAGCGGCGCAGTGCCCGCTCGAAGGCACGCTGGAAGTCACGGTGACTGGTGAACCGGAGGCGGCCGCGCTTCGTGTAGCGCAGTCGGATGCGCTGCACTGCCGGTGCGGGCGGCGGGCCTTCGGGCTGTCGCTTGCCCAGTGGTTCTTCTCCTCGGTGCGGGGCGGACGCGGTGGCACGCCGCCCTCGAAATGCGGTGGCCCGGGGTGTCCGGTCCGGCTCACCCCCACCCGGCTTCTTTCGCTCCGGGCGAGGAGATCTCTGGTTCGGGCGCCGCGCTGGGCACAGTCGTTGTTTGTTGCGCAGTACCCAGCCTACGCGTAAGGGGGCTCCCCGGTTCCCGGGGCTCGGCCGCCCCCGGCCCGCCGACCAGGGCCCGCCGGGCATCGCGCGGCGCCCGGCGGACGGTCTCGCGCCCCGAGCGCGGCGCCGACCGGACCGCGCGCCCGGTCTCGACGGCGACCTGCCCGGCCGGGGCCCGGACCTGATCGCGCACGAAATGCCCCACCGGTGTGCAGACGGTGCGGTGGGCCCAGGTCACCGGCGCCCCGCCCAGGTGCCGGGCCGACCGGGCGACGGCCTGCGAGCCGTCAGGCGATGCCGAGGGCGTCGGCGATCTCCCGGCCTGCCGGGGTGAGCACCGACTCGTACAGCCGGTCGGCGCGCGGCCCAGCGGGCGCGACGGAGTCCGGTCGACGGCCGGGCCGCCACCACCAGGGCGTCCCGGGCCGTCGCACGGGCAGGACGACGGCCCGCACCACGATCCGCACCGGGATCCCGATCGGCGTGGTCGGACAGCCCCCGCCGGTCTCGTACCCCGCCGGGGCCCGGTGTCTGCCGTGGTCCATGCCGTGAACGACGCGAAGGCCCGGCCGGGAGTTTTCCGGCCGGGCCTTCGTCACCGAGCCGTCACCTCGTGGAACGGACTCGCGGAGCGGACGGCTACTTCACGACCGACAGCGGCAGCAGCTTCTTGCCGGTCGGGCCGATCTGGATGCTGGTGTCCATCTGCGGGCAGACGCCGCAGTCGAAGCACGGGGTCCAGCGGCAGTCCTCGACCTCGGTCTCGTCGAGCGAGTCCTGCCAGTCCTCCCAGAGCCAGTCCTTGTCGAGACCGGAGTCCAGGTGGTCCCAGGGCAGGACCTCCTCGTAGCTCCGCTCACGGGTGGTGTACCAGTCGACGTCCACGCCGTACTCGGGCAGCGTCTTCCCGGCGGCGGTCATCCAGCGGTCGTAGCTGAAGTGCTCGCGCCAGCCGTCGAAGCGGCCACCGGACTCGTAGACCGCCCGGATGACGGAGCCGACCCGGCGGTCGCCGCGCGAGAGCAGGCCCTCGACGATGCCGGGCTTGCCGTCGTGGTAGCGGAAGCCGATGGAGCGGCCGTACTTCTTGTCGCCGCGGATCTTGTCGCGGAGCTTGGTCAGCCGGGCGTCGGTCTCCTCGGCGCTCAGCTGCGGGGCCCACTGGAACGGGGTGTGCGGCTTGGGCACGAAGCCGCCGATGGAGACGGTGCAGCGGATGTCGTTCTGTCCGGAGACCTCGCGGCCCTTGGCGATCACGTTGACCGCCATGTCGCCGATCTGGAGGACGTCCTCGTCGGTCTCGGTGGGCAGGCCGCACATGAAGTACAGCTTCACCTGGCGCCAGCCGTTGCCGTACGCGGTGGCGACGGTACGGATGAGGTCCTCTTCCGAGACCATCTTGTTGATGACCTTGCGCATCCGCTCGGAGCCGCCCTCGGGGGCGAAGGTGAGTCCGGAGCGGCGGCCGTTGCGGGTCAGCTCGTTGGCCAGGTCCACGTTGAACGCGTCGACGCGGGTGGAGGGCAGCGAGAGGCCGATCTTGTCCTCGGTGTACCGGTCGGCGAGGCCCTTGGCGATCTCGCCGATCTCGGTGTGGTCCGCGGAGGAGAGCGAGAGCAGGCCGACCTCCTCGAAGCCGGTCGCCTTGAGGCCCTTCTCGACCATCTCGCCGATGCCGGTGATGCTTCGCTCCCGCACGGGGCGCGTGATCATGCCGGCCTGGCAGAAACGGCAGCCGCGGGTGCAGCCGCGGAAGATCTCGACGGACATCCGCTCGTGGACGGTCTCGGCGAGGGGGACGAGCGGCTGCTTCGGGTACGGCCACTCGTCGAGGTCCATGACGGTGTGCTTGGAGACCCGCCACGGCACGCCCGACTTGTTGGGCACGACGCGGCCGATGCGGCCGTCCGGGAGGTACTCGACGTCGTAGAAGCCCGGGACGTAGACGCCGCCGGTCTTCGCGAGGCGGAAGAGCACCTCCTCGCGGCCGCCGGGGCGGCCCTCGGCCTTCCAGGCGCGGATGATCTCGGTGATCTCCAGGACGGCCTGCTCGCCGTCGCCGATGACCGCGCAGTCGATGAACTCGGCGATCGGCTCGGGGTTGAACGCGGCGTGGCCGCCCGCGAGGACGATCGGGTCGTCGACCGTGCGCTCCCGGGCCTCCAGCGGGATGCCCGCGAGGTCGAGTGCGGTGAGCATGTTGGTGTAGCCGAGCTCGGTGGAGAAGCTCAGCCCGAAGACGTCGAACGCCTTGACCGGGCGGTGGCTGTCCACGGTGAACTGCGGGACCTGGTGCTCGCGCATCAGCTCTTCGAGGTCCGGCCACACGCTGTAGGTGCGCTCGGCGAGCACACCTCGGCGCTCGTTGAGTACCTCGTAGAGGATCATGACGCCCTGGTTGGGCAGCCCGACCTCGTAGGCGTCCGGGTACATCAGCGCCCAGCGGACGTCGCATTCGTCCCACGGCTTGACGGTGGAGTTCAGTTCACCGCCGACGTACTGGATGGGCTTCTGCACATGCGGGAGCAGAGCTTCGAGCTGTGGGAAGACCGAATCGACAGACATCGCGAACTTTCGAGAGCCGGCAAGGGTGACCATCAAGCGTACCCCGATGCTCAGCCTCCCAGCGCCGCCCGGAGTTCCGCCCGCGACGCCCGCTCCCAGGCCTCCGGCAGTTCCCGCTCGCGGGCGGCGGCGGCCGCTTCCTCCCGTCCGTACAGCAGTCCCCAGGTGAAGGCCGACTCCCCCGCCGCGTGCGCCCGGGCGGCCAGGGTGCGCAGCGCCTCGCGGGCCACCACGCTGTCCTGGTGGTCGCCGAGGAGGCTCTGGACGGCCTTCATCCGTTTGGCGAACCGCTCGGCGGGCCTGCCGAGCGCGGGCCGGGCCGCCTCCGCCGCGTACCGGACGCGTTTGGCGGCCTTGCGGGCCTCGTGCACGGCCAGGTCCCGGCCGTGGCCGGGCGGCAGCTCCAGGGCGCGGCCGACCCGGGTCGCGAGGCGCCGGTACTCCTTCAGCACCGCCCGGGGCAGGGCCCGCTCCGGGGCGCGGGACGCGGCGGGCAGCAGGGGCGGGGCGGCGAGGAGGGCGTCGAGGCTCTCCAGGAGGGCCAGGTAGCGCTTCCCGTCGAGCACGGCCAGGGTGCGGTGACGGGCGCTGTCGCGGCGGGCCACCGACCAGACGCGGAGCCGGCTGCGGACCGGGCCGCGGGCCAGAGTGCGGGGCAGGGCGTCGAGGCCGGAGCGCAGCCGGGCGTCGAGCACCTCCTGGTCGCGCTCGACGCCCAGCTCGGCGGCCAGCCATTTCAGCTCGGCCCCCACCGGGTCGGTGATGTCGCGGTCGAGGATCTTCCGGTACGTCCGCAGCACGCTGCGCAGCCTGCGGGTGGCGACCCGCAGCTGGTGCACGGAGTCGGGGAGATCGCGGCGCACGGCGGGGTCCAGGGCGACGATCGCCTCGGCCTGGTGGCGGACGTACGCGAGGACGTGATCGCCCGCGGTGGGCCTTCGCCGACGCTTGCCCGCGGGGCTCTTCCTCCGGTCCGCGGAGTCGTCCTCCCGGCCCGCCCGGCTCTCCTTCCGCTCCGGCGCGGTCTCGGCGAGCGCCCTGGACAGCTTGGACGGGGACGCGGACGGGTGGATCCCGGCCTTGCGCAGCCGGCGCTCCACGGCGTCCAGGAACGCGGGGTCGACGTCGTCCGCGAGTTCGGCCTCGATCTCGGTCCAGGCGGCCGTGGAGCCGCCCGCCGTCAGCCGTTCGGCCCGCACCCGGTCGACGGCGACCTCGGCGAGCAGGGCGCCGTCCGCGTCGAGCAGGTGGTGGACGTCGCGGGCGGAGACCAGCCGGACGACGGGGACGAGGCCGCGGTCACGGACCCGGGAGCGCAGCAGCCCCGCGAAGGAGCGGGGCAGGGCGTCGGAGAGGGGTTCTTGCAGCTCGTCCCGGATGCCGGAGGCGACCGGGAACTTGAGGTGCCAGCCGGCGTCGCTCCCGCCGGTGCGGCGGCGCAGGGTGAGGGAGTCCGCCGCGAGCCGGAGGTCCTCGGTGTCGTAGTAGACGGCGTCCAGTTCGGTGACGCCGCGGTGGGCGACGGCGGCCACCCCGGCCACCCGGCTCAGGTCCGGGAGCCGGGTGGCCGGGGTGGCCTCGTACTTCCGCTCGATCTCGCGCTTCGAGTCCGCCATGACCCGAATCTAGACGTGTATGTGCGCGAATGGGCAGTGCTGCGGTGCCGGCTCAGGCGCTTATCGGCCGTTGCACCCTGATCGACTGGAGCAGTCCGACGGCCACCCAGACGGCGAACATCGAGGATCCTCCGTACGACACGAACGGCAGCGGGAGCCCGGCGACCGGCATGATGCCGAGCGTCATCCCGATGTTCTCGAAGGCCTGGAAGGCGAACCAGGCGATGATTCCGGCGGCCACGATCGTGCCGTACAGCTCGCTCGTCTCGCGGGCGATCCGGCAGGCGCGCCACAGGACGACTCCGAGCAGGACGAGGATCAGCCCGGCGCCGAGGAAGCCGAGCTCCTCGCCCGCGACGGTGAAGACGAAGTCGGTCTGCTGTTCGGGGACGAACTGGCCGGTGGTCTGGGTGCCGTGGAAGAGGCCCGTTCCGGAGAGTCCGCCGGAGCCGATCGCGATGCGCGCCTGGTTGGTGTTGTAGCCGACGCCCGCCGGGTCGAGCGCGGGGTTGGCGAAGGCGGCGAAGCGGGCGATCTGGTACTCGTCGAGCAGGCCGAGCTGCCAGATCGCGATCGCGCCGGCCACGCCCGCGCCGAGCAGTCCGGCGATCCAGCGGTTGGACGCGCCGGAGGCGAGGAGCACGCCGAGCACGATGACGACCATGACCATCACGGAGCCGAGGTCCGGCATTCCCATGACGACGGCCATCGGGACGGCCGCCAGGCCGAGGGCCTTGGCGACGGTCCGGTGGTCGGGGTGGAGCTGGTCGCCCGCGTCCACGCGCTCGGCGAGCAGCATCGCCATGACCAGGATGATGGTGATCTTGGTGAACTCGGACGGCTGGAGCGAGAATCCGCCGCCGATGATGATCCAGGCGTGGGCGCCGTTGACCGTGGCGCCGAGCGGGGTGAGCACCGCCAGCACCAGGAGCACCGAGAGGCCGTAGAGGATCGGGACGGCGCCGCGCAGGGTGCGGTGGCCGAGCCAGATCGTGCCGACCATCAGGGCGAAGCCGATGCCGGTGTTCAGGGCGTGCCGGAAGAGGAAGTAGTACGGATCGCCGTGGGTGAGCGAGTCGCGTCCCCGGGTCGCCGAGTAGACCAGCAGCGAACCGATGAAGGAGAGCGCGATCGCGGAGCCGAGCAGCGGCCAGTCGAGTTTGCGTACGACGGAGTCGCGGGCGGTGAGTTTGCCCCAGGCGGACCGCTCGGGGGCGTACCGCTGGACGGAGAAGCCGGCCATCAGTCACGCCTCCCGAGGATCGCGGCGAGGGTCTGTTCCTCCGGGACCTTCTGCGAGGCCGGGTTGTACGGCTTGATCTCCGGGGCGTCGATCGAGCCGTCCTGCTGGATCTTGGGCAGGGACTTCTGCGGGGTGGGCAGCAGCGCCTTCTTCAGATCCTGCTTGCCGGAGTCGTCGAGGCCGTAGAGGGAGTCGTAGATGTTGCGCACGGCGGGCCCGGAGGCGCCGGAGCCCGTACCGCCCTGGGAGATCGTCATGACGATCGAGTAGTCCTTGGTGTACGTGGCGAACCAGGAGGTCGTCTGCTTGCCGTAGACCTCGGCCGTACCCGTCTTGGCGTGCATCGGGATCTTGTCCTGCGGCCAGCCGCCGAATCGCCAGGCGGCCGAACCGCGGGTCGCGACACCCGCGAGGGCGCCGTCTATCTCGTTGCGGGTCTTGCGCGTGAAGGGCAGCTTGCCGTGCGACTTGGGCTTGATCTCCTGGACGGTCCTGCCGTCGCCGCTGACGACCGCCTTGCCGACGGTGGGGTCGTAGAGCGTGCCGCCGTTGGAGATCGCGGCGTAGATGGTGGCCATCTGGATCGGGGTGACGAGCGTGTCGCCCTGGCCGATCGAGTAGTTGACGGAGTCACCGGCGCGCATCTTGTCGCCTTCGAGGCAGTTCTCGTACGCGATCTGCTCGACGTACGTGCCGCCCTTCTTGCCCTGCTTGCACCAGGCTTCCTTGTTCGCCTTGTAGAAGTCCTGCTTCCACTTGCGGTCGGGGACCCGGCCGCTGACCTCGTTGGGGAGGTCGATGCCGGTCTCCTTGCCGAGGCCGAACTGGTGGGCGGTCTTGTAGAACCAGTCCTTGGCGCCCTTCTTGGGGCTCATCCCGCCGTCCTTCAGCCACTCCTTGTGCGCGATGCCGTAGTACACGGTGTCGCAGGAGACTTCGAGGGCCCGGCCGATGGTGATGTCGCCGTAGCCCTGGGACTCGAAGTTCTTGAAGGTCTGCCCGCCGACGTTGTACGAGCTGGGGCAGGGGTAGTGGCCGTTGAAGGGGTATCCGGCGTTGACCGCGGCGGTTGAGGAGATGACCTTGAAGATCGAGCCGGGGGCGGCCTGGCCCTGGATGGCCCGGTTCAGCAGCGGGAAGTTGGACTTCTTGCCGGTGAGCTTGGCGTAGTCCTTGGCGGAGATGCCGCCGACCCAGGAGTTGGGGTCGTAGTTCGGCAGGGAGGCCATCGCGACGACTCGGCCGGTCTTGGCCTCCATGACGACGACGGCACCGGAGTCGGCCTTGTAGTTCTCGCCGGTGTTCTTGTCGAAGGACTTGCGGGCCTCCTTCATGGCCCCGTTGAGCTCGTACTCGGCGACGGCCTGGACCCGGGCGTCGATCGAGGTGACGACGCTGGAGCCGGGCTCCGCCTTGTCGTTCTTGGCCTGGCCGATGACCCGGCCCAGGTTGTCGACCTCGTAGCGGGTGACGCCGGCCTTGCCGCGCAGCTCCTTGTCGTAGGTGCGCTCCAGGCCGGAGCGGCCGACCTGGTCGGAGCGCAGGTACGGCGAGTCGGTGTCCTGGGCCTTGGTGATCTCCTCGTCGGTGACCGGCGAGAGGTAGCCGAGGACCTGGGCGGTGTTGGCCTTGCCGGGTGCCGCGTACCGGCGTACGGCGGTGGGCTCGGCGGTGATGCCGGGGAAGTCCTCGGCGCGTTCGCGGATCGTCAGGGCCTGCTGGGTGGTGGCCTCGTCGGTGACCGGGATCGGCTGGTACGGCGAGCCGTTCCAGCAGGGCTGCGGGGTCTTGGAGTCGCAGAGCCGGACCTTGTCGAGGACTTCCTTGGGCTTCATGCCGAGGACGCCGGCGAGCCGGGTCAGGACGCTCTTGCCGTCGTCCTTCATCTTCATCAGCTCGGTGCGGCTCGCGGAGACGACGAGACGGGTCTCGTTGTCGGCCAGCGGCACACCGCGCGCGTCGAGGATGGAGCCGCGGACCGCGGGCTGGACGACCTGCTGCACGTGGTTGTTCTTCGCCTCGTCGCTGTACTCCTGGCCGTTGCGGATCTGGAGGTACCAGAGGCGCCCGCCGAGGGTGAGCAGCAGGGAGAAGACGAGGACCTGGATGACGATGAGCCGGATCTGGACCCGCTGGGTCCGGCCGGTCTCGGGGATGTTGGTCACGGGGCGCCCCCGGTGGTGGTCGGGCCGGGGGTACGCGCGGTGTCCCGCCCGTGGTGCGGACTCACAGTCGCTTGACCCCCTTGATCCGTCCGGCGCGGGAGGCGCGGTTGCGGGCGGCCTTGACGCGCAGTCCGCCGCGCTGGCCGCCGATCCGCAGTCCGGTGCCGGAGGCGAGCCAGCCCGCGGCCACGTCGCCGCCGGAGGAGTCGGCGAGCGGGTCGTTCACCGTGCGTCTGGCGATCGCCATGACCAGCGGCACGACGAAGGGGGCGAGGAGCAGGTCGTACACGGCCGCGGTGAACAGCAGGCTGCCGAGACCGACATGACGGGCCGCCGTGTCCCCGACGAGCGCGCCGACCATTGCGTACAGCAGGGTCGAGCCGATCGCCGCGGCGACCACCCCGATCATCGGGACCATCGCCGACTTCAGCTGCCCGTTCTCCGGCTTCGCCAGTCCGGCGAGGTAGCCGATGACGCACAGGACCAGTGCGTAGCGTCCGGCCGCGTGGTCCGCGGGCGGCGCCAGGTCGGCGAGGAGTCCCGCGCCGAAGCCGATGAGGGCGCCGCTGACGTGCCCGTACACGAAGGCGAGGGCGAGGACGACGAGGAGCAGCAGGTCGGGCACCGCGCCGGGGAGCTGGAGGCGGGCGAGCACGGAGACCTGGACGACGAGGGCGACGACGACCAGGACGGTGGAGAGCAGAATCCGGTTCAGACGCATGGGAATCAGCTCTACCTCTGCTCGTTGACCGCGTTGCCGGCGTTCGGTGTGGCGTCCGGACTGCCGCTGGGGTCCGGGCTCTCGTGGATGTTCCCGACCACGTTTCCCTCGGTGTCGACGATGTCGCCGTTGGGCGAGATGGTGACGGTGACCGTGGGCGTGGGCTTCGGCTTCGCGGGCTTGGCGGGCTGCTTCGGCAGGACCATGTCGCGGGGGTCCTCGCGCGGGGCCTGGACGACGACGCCGACGATGTCGAGCTTGGTGAAGCCGACGTACGGGCGGACGTAGACGGTACGGGTCAGGCCGCCGCCGGACGGGTCGACGCGGACGACCTCGCCGACCGGGACGCCTGGCACGAAGGGCTTGTCCTTGCTGGAGCCGAAGGTGACCAGCCGGTCGCCCTTCTTCACCTTGGCCTTGCCGTTGAGGAACTGGACGGACAGCGGCTGGGAGCCCTGGCCGGTGGCGAAGCCCAGTTCGTCGGTCTTCTCCATGCGGGTGCCGACCGTGAAGTCGGGGTCGTTGGCGAGGAGCACCGTGGCGGTGTCCGGGCCGACGGTGGTGACCCGGCCGACCAGGCCGTCACCGTTGATGACCGTCATGTCGCGCTTGATTCCGTCGCTGGAACCCGCGTCGATGGTGACCGTCCAGGAGAAGCCCTGGGCCGCTCCTATGGCGATGACCTCGGCGCCCTTGATGCCGTACTGGCCGGCGGCCGACTTCTTCAGCATCCGGTCCAGCTCGCGGACCCGGCTGCGGTTGCGGTCGTCGCTGCCGAGCTTCGTCTTGAGCGCGGCGTTCTGCTGTTCCAGCTGGGCGATCCGGTTGTGCCGTTCACCGGAGTCGCGTACCGCCCCTATGGCGTTGCCCACCGGGTCGACGGCTGCCGCGACGCCGTTCTCCACCGGCCCGAAGGCCGCTGCGGCGGCCCGCCGGGCGCCGTCCACCGGTGACTCCTCGCCCCCGCGGATGTCCACCGTGATCAATGCGAATGCGATGGCGATCAGCAGCACCAGGAGCAGCCGGCTCTCTCGTGTGTCCCTCACGTGCGGCGGCCGTGCCTTCCTCGTCGGAATGTTCGTGCCTGTATGTCAACGACCGGCCGTACGGAACGGCAGTGTTCCGTACGGCGGACCGATTGTGTTGTTCACCTGCGGAGTTGCTCACCTGCGGGGCTGGGCGTCCAGCACCTGCTGGAGCGCCTCGAACTCCTCGACGCACTTGCCGGATCCGAGCGCCACCGAGTCCAGCGGGTCCTCCGCGATGTGGATCGGCATGCCGGTCTCGCGGCGCAGCCGCTCGTCCAGTCCGCGCAGCAGCGCGCCGCCGCCGGTGAGGACGATGCCGCGGTCCATGACGTCGCCGGAGAGCTCCGGCGGGCACTTGTCGAGCGTGGTCTTCACGGCGTCGACGATCGCGTTGACCGGCTCCTCGATGGCCTTGCGGACCTCGGCGGCCGAGATGACCACGGTCTTGGGCAGCCCGGAGACCAGGTCGCGGCCGCGGATCTCGGTGTGCTCGTCCTTGTCCATGTCGTACGCCGAACCGATGGTGATCTTGATCTGTTCGGCGGTGCGCTCGCCGAGGAGGAGCGAGTACTCCTTCTTGACGTGCTGGATGATCGCGTTGTCCAGTTCGTCGCCCGCGACGCGGATCGACTGGGCAGTGACGATTCCGCCCAGCGAGATGACCGCGACCTCGGTGGTGCCGCCACCGATGTCGACGACCATGTTGCCGGTGGCCTCGTGGACCGGCAGTCCGGAACCGATGGCCGCGGCCATGGGCTCCTCGATGATGTGCACCTGGCGCGCACCGGCCTGCGTCGACGCCTCGATGACGGCGCGTCGCTCGACCCCGGTGATGCCGGAGGGCACGCAGACGACGACCCGCGGTCGGGCCAGGTAGCGACGCTTGTGGATCTTCAGGATGAAGTAGCGGAGCATCCGCTCGGTGATCTCGAAGTCGGCGATCACGCCGTCCTTCAGGGGCCGTACGGCAACGATGTTGCCCGGTGTACGCCCGATCATCTTCTTGGCCTCGGAGCCGACCGCCAGGATGCCGCCGGTGTTGGTGTTGATGGCCACGACGGACGGCTCGTTCAGAACGATGCCGCGCCCCCTGACGTACACCAGCGTGTTGGCAGTCCCGAGGTCGATAGCCATGTCACGGCCGATGAACGACATTGATTTCCCCTTGTTCCCCATTGAGGATGCGTCGGGCCTTCCGAGAAAGCGATGTGGCTTGTTCTGGACGGCGAGGTGAGCGCTGTGGGCGTGGAAGATTCCATCGTAGTGCCGTATTGACGGACACCGCGCGAGGGTCCTTCGCCATTGTGGGCGGAACGGGTGGCCGTTCCACTCATGGTGACGTCACGTCGGAGGGATGCGTTCCCGCGATCTCGGACCCTATACCGAAGGGCGACCGAATTACTTCGGTCGCCCCAGGTCATGAGCGCTGTTCGGCTGATCGCGGATCAGACGATTCCGGGGAAGAAGAGCTTCAGTTCCCGCTCCGCGGACTCCTCGGAGTCCGAGGCGTGGATGAGGTTCTCCCGGGTGATGGTGCCGAAGTCACCCCGGATGGATCCGGGCGCGGCGGCGATCGGGTCGGTGGGGCCGGCCAGCGTACGGATGCCCTCGATGACCCGCTCGCCCTCGGCGACCAGCGCCACGATCGGGCCGGACTGCATGAACTCGACGAGCGGCTCGTAGAACGGGCGGCCGACGTGCTCGGCGTAGTGCTGCTCCAGCGTGGCGCGGTCGAGGGTGCGCAGCTCCAGTGCGGTGATCCGCCATCCGGCCTTGCGCTCGATCCGCCCGACGATCTCGCCGACCAGTCCGCGCCGGACCGCGTCGGGCTTGAGGAGAACGAGGGTGCGCTGGGTCATGGTGTGCGGCTCCTTGCAGGCATGCGGGTGCGGTGAACCGAGGCTACAGGGGTACGGGGGCGGCCCGGCGGCCGGGTTTGGCCACCGGGCACCGGGTCAGCCGCCGGCGGGGGCCCCGGTCGCCTCCTGCGCGGCCGCCCAGCGGGCCTTCGCCTCGTCGATCTTGCGGCCGTAGTGCACCGAGGCCCACCACAGCCCGGCGAAGACCACGCCGAGGATGAACATCATCGGGACGACGAAGCCGCTCAGCACCAGGGCGATCTGCAGCGCCCAGCCGAGCTGCACCCCGCCGGGACGGGTGACCGCCCCGCAGAGCAGCACGGACAGCAGCATCCCGATGCCGCAGACGGTCCAGACGGTGGCACCGGTCAGGTCGTCGGACTTCATCGCGACGAGTCCGGCGAAGCCGATCACGAAGAACTCGCTGATCAGCGTGGATGCACAGAGCGTACGCATGCGGTCAGCGCCTTCCCAGAAGCAGCCGGGCCTCGCCGACCGTGATCACGGAACCGGTCACCAGCACCCCGGCGCCCGCGTACTCGTCCTCCTCCTCGGCGAGGGTGATCGCCGCCTCCAGGGCGTCGTCCAGGCGCGGCTCCACCTGGACGCGGTCCTCGCCGAAGACCTCGACCGCGACGGCGGCCAGTGCGTCGGCGTCCATCGCGCGGGCGGTGGAATTCTGCGTGACGACGACCTCGGCGAAGATCGGCTCGAAGGCTTCGAGGAGCCCCTTGACGTCCTTGTCGCCGCTGGCGCCGACCACACCGATCAGCCGGGAGAAGCCGAACGCCTCGGAGAGGCCGTCGGCGGTGGCGCGGGCGCCCGCCGGGTTGTGCGCCGCGTCCAGGACGACGGTGGGGCTGGAGCGGACGACTTCGAGGCGGCCCGGGGAGATCACCGAGGCGAACGCCCGGCGGACCGTGTCGGCGTCGAGTGAACCGGGCCGCTCGGCACCGATCCCGAAGAACGCCTCCACCGCGGAGAGCGCCACCGCCGCGTTGTGCGCCTGGTGGGCGCCGTACAGCGGGAGGAAGATCTCCTCATACTCGCCACCGAGGCCGCGCAGCGTCAGCAGCTGGCCGCCGACCGCGATCTCGCGGTGGACGACGCCGAACTCCATGCCCTCGCGGGCGACCGTGGCGTCGACCTCGACGGCCTTCTTCAGCATGACCTGCGCGGCGTCCACCGGCTGCTGGGCCAGGATGACCGTGGCGCCCTGCTTGATGATCCCGGACTTCTCACCGGCGATCTCGGCGGGGGTGGTGCCGAGCCGGTCGGTGTGGTCCAGCGAGATGGGGGTGACGACGGCGACCGAGGAGTCGATGACGTTGGTCGCGTCCCAGCTGCCGCCCATGCCGACCTCGACCACCGCGACGTCGACCGGTGCGTCGGCGAAGGCCGCGTAGGCCATGCCCGTCAGCACCTCGAAGAAGGACAGCCGGTAGGGCTGCTGGGCGTCGACCATCTCGATGTATGGCTTGATGTCCTGGTACGCCTCGATGAACCGCTCGGGGTCGATCGGGGAGCCGTCCAGGCTGATCCGCTCGGTGATCGACTGGACGTGCGGCGAGGTGTAGCGGCCGGTGCGCAGGTCGAAGGCGCCGAGCAGCGCCTCGATCATGCGGGCCGTGCTCGTCTTGCCGTTGGTCCCGGTGATGTGGATCGAGGGGTACGCGCGCTGGGGCTCGCCGAGCACGTCCATCAGCGCGGCGATGCGCGCGACGGACGGCTCCAGCTTGGTCTCGCCCCAGCGTCCGGCGAGCTCCTGCTCCACGGCGCGCAGCGCCTTGTCCACCTCGGGGTCGGCGGGGCGGGCCGGGACCTCGTCGCCCTGCGGGGGTCCGGAGCGGGTGCGCAGCGTGCGGCTCCCGGCCTCGATCACCGCCAGGTCGGGGTCGCGCTGGGTCTCTTCGTCGACGATCTCCGCGAAGGTCTCGTCGGGATCGGAGTCGTCGTGCCGGTCGGAAGGGCGGGGCTCACTCACGGGGCCAGTCTACGGATGGGCACGGACATCGCGCGCAGCGCCCGGTGGCGGGCCCGGTTCACCCATGCGGGAAGCGCCGTCGGCATGTCGCGCCGGGCGGGCACATGGCGGAGGCGTGCGCCCCCGGCTGCTGATCCAGACCGCTGATCCCGATCGCCGCACCCGGCGGCGGAGGCTGCGCGCGGCCGCGACGGCCGGGCGAAGGCGCGGCGCGACGCGGAGCCGGTGGCCGCGGGCCCGGTGGCGCCGGAGACCTGATGTACCGGGCGGCCGTCGCACGGGCGGTCCCGCCGTACGCGGAAAGGGCGGAGCCCCCGTGCCCCTGGTCGGTCAGGGGCACGGGGGCTCCGTGCTCAGGTGATCAGCTCTGCGGCAGACTCGCCAGCTGACCGGCGATCCGCTCGATGTCGGCCTCGGCCTTGGCGAGCCGGCCGCGGATCTTGTCGACCACGTTGTCCGGGGCCTTGCCGAGGAACGCCTCGTTGGAGAGCTTGCCGAGGGCCTGGGCCTTCTCCTTCTCGGCGGCGCCCAGGTCCTTCGTCAGGCGCTTGCGCTCGGCCTCGACGTCGATGGTGCCGGAGAGGTCGAGGGCGACCGTGGCCCCCGCGACGGGCAGCGACGCGGTGGCGTGGAAGCCCTCCTCGGCGGGCTGGAGACGCAGCAGCTGGCGGATGGCCGCCTCGTGCGGGGCGAGCGGCGTGCCGGTCAGGGTGAGCTCGGCCGGGACCTTCTGGCCGGGCTGCAGGCCCTGGTCGGAGCGGAACCGGCGGACTTCGGTGACGACCTGCTGGACGAGCGCGATCTCCTGCTCGGCCGCGTCGTCGCGGAAGCCCGAGTCGGTGGGCCAGTCGGCGATGACGACGGACTCCCGGCCGGTGAGCGCGGTCCAGAGCGTCTCCGTGACGAACGGGACGACCGGGTGCAGCAGGCGCAGCATCACGTCGAGGACCTCGCCGAGGACCCGGCCCGACACCTCGGCCGGACGGCCGCCCGCGAAGAACGTGGTCTTGGACAGCTCGACGTACCAGTCGAAGACCTCGTCCCAGGCGAAGTGCCGCAGCGCCTCGCTGAGCTTGGAGAACTGGAAGTCGTCGTAGTACGCGTCGACTTCGGCGACGGTCCTGTTGAGGCGGGACAGGATCCAGCGGTCGGTCACCGACATCTCGTCGGCGGACGGCAGCTCGCCCTCGATCGTGGCGCCGTTCATCAGGGCGAAGCGGGTGGCGTTCCAGATCTTGTTGGAGAACTTGGCGGAGCCCTGGACCCACTCCTCGCCGATCGGGACGTCGACACCGGGGTTGGCACCGCGCGCCAGGGTGAAGCGGAGCGCGTCGGAGCCGTACTTGTCCATCCAGTCCAGCGGGTTGACGACATTGCCGAAGGACTTCGACATCTTCTTGCCGTGCTCGTCGCGGACCATGCCGTGCAGGACGATGGTCCCGAAGGGCGGGACGCCCTCGTTGACGTACAGGCCGAACATCATCATCCGGGCGACCCAGAAGAAGAGGATGTCGTAGCCGGTGACCAGGACCGAGTTCGGGTAGAACTTCGCGAGGCTGTCGGTCTGTTCGGGCCAGCCGAGCGTGGAGAACGGCCACAGGCCGGAGGAGAACCAGGTGTCCAGGACGTCGCTGTCCTGCGTCCAGCCCTCGCCGGTGGGGGCCTCGTCGTCCGGTCCGACGCAGACGACCTCGCCGTTGGGCCCGTACCAGACGGGGATGCGGTGGCCCCACCAGAGCTGGCGCGAGATCGTCCAGTCGTGGAGGTTGTCGACCCAGTCGAAGTACCGCTTCTCCATCTCCTGCGGGTGGATCTTGACCTTGCCGTCGCGGACGGCGTCACCGGCCGCCTTGGCGAGCGGGGCGACCTTGACCCACCACTGGAGGGAGAGGCGCGGCTCGATGGTGGTCTTGCAGCGCGAGCAGTGGCCGACGGAGTGGACGTACGGACGCTTCTCGGCGACGATCCGGCCCTCGGCGCGCAGCGCGCCGACGATCGCGGAGCGGGCCTCCAGCCGGTCCAGACCCTCGAACGGGCCGGGGACGGTGATGACCGCACGCTCGTCCATGACCGTGAGGAACGGCAGGTCGTGGCGCTTGCCGATCTCGAAGTCGTTCGGGTCGTGGGCGGGGGTGACCTTGACGGCACCGGTGCCGAACTCCGGGTCGACGTGGTGGTCGGCGACGACGGGGATCGTGCGGTCGGTCAGCGGCAGCTTGATCTGCTTGCCGACGAGGTGCTTGTAGCGCTCGTCGTCGGGGTGGACGGCGACGGCGGTGTCACCGAGCATCGTCTCGGCGCGGGTCGTCGCGACGACGATGGTGTCGTCGCCCTCCCCGTACGTCATGGAGACGAGCTCGCCGTCGTCGTCCTGGTACTCGACCTCGATGTCCGAGATCGCGGTCAGACAGCGCGGGCACCAGTTGATGATGCGCTCGGCGCGGTAGATCAGACCGTCGTCGTACATCCGCTTGAAGATGGTCTGGACGGCGGTGGACAGGCCCTCGTCCATGGTGAAGCGCTCGCGGGACCAGGCGACGCCCTCGCCGAGCCGGCGCATCTGGCCGGAGATCTGGCCGCCGGACTCGTTCTTCCACTTCCAGACGCGTTCGACGAAGGCCTCGCGGCCCAGGTCGTGGCGGGACTTGCCCTCCTTGCCGAGCTCGCGCTCGACGACGTTCTGGGTGGCGATGCCGGCGTGGTCCATGCCGGGCTGGTAGAGCGCCTCGAAGCCCTGCATGCGCTTGCGGCGGACGAGGGCGTCGATCAGCGTGTGCTCGAAGGCGTGCCCGAGGTGCAGGCTGCCCGTGACGTTCGGCGGCGGGATGACGATGGAGTACGGCGGCTTCTCGCTGTGCTCGTCGGCTTCGAAGTAACCCCGCTCCACCCAGCGCTCGTACAGCTTCCCCTCTACCTCGGCCGGTGTGTACTGGGTCGGCAGTTCGGGGTTGCTGGCTGGCGTCTGCTGAGTCTTCTCGGTCACGGGGGACAGTTTAGGGCCGTCACAGTCATGCACTGAAACCGGTTTGTTGAGTAACGGTGTGACTCCCGGTGCTCCATCCGGGCGAGCCGTCCGCCAGGATGTTCGGAACGCATAAGCATTCCGATGAGCTTTTCCGAACAGGGGACACCGCAGATGAGCTACAACCAGCCGGGACCGTACGGCGGCCAGCCGCCCCAGGGCCAGCCCGGACCCTACGGTGGCCCGCCCCAGGGCCAGCCGGGACCGTACGGCCAGCAGCAGCCGCAGGGCCAGCCCGGTCCGCAGGGCCAGCCCGGCCCGTACGGTCAGCAGCCGGGCCCGTACGGCCAGCAGCCCCCGCAGGGCCAGCCCGGCTACGGCTATCCCCAGCAGGCTCCCCAGGGTGTCCCGCCCCAGCAGCAGCCCCAGCCGGGCTACGGCTACCCCCAGGCCCAGCAGCCCGGCCCCTACGGCCAGCAGCCGCCCACTCCCCCGTACGGCGGCCAGCCCGCCTACGGCACGATGCCGATGCCCCCGGCCGAGCCGAAGAAGAAGACCGGCCTGATCGTCGTCGGCGCCGTCGTGGCGCTGGCGGTCGTCGCGGGCGGCGTGTACTTCCTGACATCGGGCGGTGCCAGCAACAGCGATGTGGCGGACTCCACCAAGGGGTACAAGCTGACGCCGGCTGCCACGCTGAACGGCTACAAGAAGGACAGCAGCACGCCGTCGACGTCGAGGCCGGTGACGGGCGACACCAAGAAGGAAGCCGAAGCGCTGGGAATCAAGGACCCCCAGAACGTGAGGGCCCAGTACATGTCGGGTTCCAAGAACAACCCGATCAGCAACAAGGTCGTGACGTTTTCGGGGATCTGGGGAGATGTCACCGACCCGGCGAAGGTCATCGACAGCGCCTTCGTCAATACCGAGGCGGAGCTGAAGAAGAGCAAGGAGGGCATGAACGTCGAGCTCGTCGGCAGCGCCAAGGCCGTGACACCGTCCGGATTCCAGGGTGCGCTGATGAAGTGCCAGGACCTGAAGGTGCTCAACGAGAGCGGCGACGGAACGGCTGACAAGGGCCCGAAGGAGTTCGTGATTCCCGTCTGCGTCTGGGCGGACTACAGCACGGTCGGTACGGTCAACGGCATCGACGCGGCGCTCGCCCTGGCGGGCAAGGGCATGGCCCAGGATGATGTGGCCGCCCTGGCCGCCGAGCTCTACAACACCTCCCGCACCAAGATCTGATCGGACCGCGCATACGGAAAAGGGGCGCCCGGCCGGGCGCCCCGTTTCCGTATGCGCATCGCTACGCGGACTTCTCGTGCCGCCCGCCGTCGCCCTTGCCGATCGTCCGCGGCTCGCGCGGGACCAGGGTCGGGTTCACGTTGTTGCGGACGACGTCGGCCGTGATGACGACGCGGGCGACGTCCTTGCGCGACGGCACCTCGTACATCACGGACTGGAGGACCTCCTCCATGATGGCCCGCAGACCCCGCGCGCCGGTGCCGCGCAGGATCGCCTGGTCGGCGATGGCCTCCAGGGCCGGGCGGTCGAAGTCCAGCTCGACGCCGTCGAGTTCGAACAGCCGCTGGTACTGCTTCACCAGCGCGTTGCGCGGCTCTACCAGGATCTGCAGCAGCGCCTCGCGGTCCAGGTTGTGGACCGAGGTCAGGACGGGCAGCCGGCCGATGAACTCCGGGATCATCCCGAACTTCACCAGGTCCTCCGGCATGACCTCCTGGAACTGGTCGCTCGCCTCGATCTCCCGCTTCGAGCGGATCGTGGCGCCGAAGCCGATGCCCTTGGCACCCGCCCGGGACTCGATGATCCGCTCCAGACCGGAGAAGGCACCGCCCACGATGAACAGCACGTTCGTCGTGTCGATCTGGATGAACTCCTGGTGCGGGTGCTTCCGGCCGCCCTGCGGCGGTACGGAGGCGGTGGTGCCCTCCAGGATCTTCAGCAGGGCCTGCTGGACCCCCTCGCCGGAGACATCGCGGGTGATCGACGGGTTCTCGCTCTTGCGGGCGACCTTGTCGATCTCGTCGATGTAGATGATCCCGGTCTCGGCCTTCTTGACGTCGTAGTCCGCGGCCTGGATCAGCTTCAGCAGGATGTTCTCGACGTCCTCGCCGACATAGCCGGCCTCCGTCAGCGCCGTCGCGTCGGCGATGGCGAACGGGACGTTGAGCATGCGGGCCAGGGTCTGCGCGAGCAGCGTCTTGCCGGAGCCGGTGGGGCCCAGCAGCAGGATGTTGGACTTGGCCAGTTCGATGGCGTCGTCACGGCCCTGCGCGCCGCCGTTCTCGCCCGCCTGGACCCGCTTGTAGTGGTTGTACACAGCGACCGAGAGGGCCTTCTTCGCGGGCTCCTGCCCGACGACGTACCCCTCAAGGAACTCGTAGATCTCGCGCGGCTTGGGGAGTTCCTCCCACCGCACTTCGGAGGTCTCGGCGAGCTCCTCCTCGATGATCTCGTTACAGAGATCGATGCACTCGTCGCAGATGTACACACCGGGTCCCGCGATGAGCTTCTTCACCTGCTTCTGGCTCTTTCCGCAGAACGAGCACTTGAGCAGGTCGCCGCCATCACCGATGCGTGCCACGAGGTGCTTCCCCTTCGCCTGGGAGCAGCTTGGTTCAGCGGCTCCTGGTGCCTCTATCCGACGGTACCTTGCCTTGCCCCCCGTTCGGGCCCCCCTTGGCACGGTTCACACGGCAGAGACCGGGCGAACGTGGTGTGCCAAGGGGTGGAGGCGGACGTCAGGCGGACGCTCCGGCCGCGCTCTTGCGGGTCGACACGATCTGGTCGACGAGACCGTAGGCGAGGGCGTCCTCGGCGGTCAGGATCTTGTCGCGCTCGATGTCGTCGCGGATCTTCTCCAGCGGGGTGGTGGAGTGCTTGGCCAGCATCTCCTCCAGCTGGGTGCGCATCCGCAGGATCTCGTTGGCCGCGATCTCCAGGTCGGAGAGCTGCTCACGGCCGGTCTGCGAGGACGGCTGGTGGATCAGTACACGGGCGTTGGGCAGCGCCATCCGCTTGCCGGGCGTACCCGCGGCGAGCAGCACGGCGGCGGCGGAGGCCGCCTGGCCCATGCAGACCGTCTGGATGTCCGGCTTCACGAACTGCATCGTGTCGTAGATCGCGGTGAGCGCGGTGAACGAGCCGCCGGGGCTGTTGATGTAGATCGAGATGTCCCGGTCCGGGTCCATCGACTCCAGGCACAGCAGCTGCGCCATGACGTCGTTGGCGGAGGCGTCGTCGATCTGCACGCCGAGGAAGATCACGCGCTCCTCGAAGAGCTTCGCGTACGGGTCGTACTCACGCACGCCCTGCGAGGTGCGCTCCACGAAGCGCGGCACGATGTAGCGGTTGTCCACCTGCGGGCCGGTGTAGAGGCCGCTCGCGGAGGCGCCGGGGAAGTTGTTCATGTGGGTGTTCACCATCCTGGTGGCGTTCTGTGGCTGGGTGTCTCGGCGTACGAGAGGTGCGCGGGGCGGTGGGGCCTGCTCCGGTGACCGGATCAGGCGCCGGTGCCGCCGCCGCCCGGAACGCCCGATGCGATCGTGATGATCTCGTCGATGAGGCCGTACTCCTTGGCCTCCTCCGCGGTGTACCAGCGGTCGCGGTCGCCGTCGCGGATGATCGTCTCGACGGTCTGGCCGGAGTGACGGGCGGTGATCTCCGCCATCCGCTGCTTGGTGCGCAGCAGGTACTGGGCCTGGATCTTGATGTCCGAGGCCGTTCCGCCGATGCCGGCCGAACCCTGGTGCATGAGGATGTCGGTGTTCGGAAGCGCGAAGCGCTTGCCCGCGGTGCCGCCGGTGAGCAGGAACTGGCCCATCGAGGCCGCCATGCCCATACCGATCGTGACCACGTCGTTCGGGATGTACTGCATGGTGTCGTAGACCGCCATGCCGGCCGTCACCGAACCGCCGGGGCTGTTGATGTAGAGGTAGATGTCCTTCTCGGGCTCCGCGGCGAGAAGAAGCAGCTGCGCGGTGATCTTGTTGGCGATGTCATCGTCGACCTGCTGACCGAGGAAGATGATGCGCTCGCCGAGCAGCCGGCTGTAGACCTGGTCACCGAGGCCTCCACCGAGGGACGGCTCTCCGGCGGCGTAGGGCATCAGATTCGTCACGTATCCACCTGCTCGTCTCTGACGGCTCCGGCCGTCTCAGCGTCTTCGTACCGGGTGGGCGGGGGCTCCCCTGCCCTTCCTATTCATGGACCCTAACGCGCAGGTGGGACAACGCCATCCCGCTTCCGCAACTGTTCGCTGGGAGCGCAAGGTCCGCAGTCCGCACAAGGGTTGTGGGGCACCGTACGCCATACGGCGACGGGCTCCGGACGCACATGCGTCCGGAGCCCGTCGTTCGGGTTCAGCGCGAGGCTCAGGCCTCGTTCTTCTCCTCGGCGGACTCGGCGGCCTCGGTGGTGCCCTCGGCGGCCTCGACGGTCTCGATGGCCTCCTCCGCCACGTCCTCGTCGTCCTCCAGCTCGACGAGCTCACCGTTGGTGTCGACGACCTTGGCGGCCTCGACGACCACGGCCAGCGCCTTGCCGCGGGCGACCTCGCCGACGAGCATCGGCACCTGGCCGCCCTCGACGACGGCCTGGGCGAACTGGTCGGGGCTCATGCCGGAGGAAGCAGCGCGCCGCATGAGGTGCTCGGTGAGCTCCTCCTGGTTGACGTTCAGCTTCTCCTTGTTGACGATCTCGTCCAGGACGAACTGGGTCTTGATGCCCTTGACCGCCTGCTCGGACGTCTCGGCGTCGAACTCCTCGGCCGTCTTGCCCTGGATCTCCAGGTACTTGTCGAGGGTCAGGCCCATCTGGCCGAGCTGGTGGTGCTCCAGGTTGTGCTTGCGGGTCTGGACCTCGTCCGCGAGCAGCTTCTCCGGGATCGGGACCTCGGCGAGCTTGAGCAGCTCCTCCAGGACGCGCTCCTGGGCCTGGGTGGCCTGGTCGTACTGCTTGGTGCTCTCCAGGCGCTTGCGGCTGTCGGCCTTCAGCTCGTCGAGGGTGTCGAACTCGCTCGCCATCTGGGCGAACTCGTCGTCCAGCTCGGGGAGCTCGCGGGCGGCGACGGTGGCGACCTTGACGGTGACCTCGGCCTCCTTGCCCTCGGCGGAGCCGCCCTTCAGCTCGGAGGTGAAGGTGGCCTCGCCACCCGCCTCCAGGCCGGTGACGGCGGCGTCGATGCCGTCGAGGAGCTCTCCGGAACCGATGGTGTACGAGACACCCTCGGCCACGCCGTCCTCCAGGACCTCGCCGTCGACCTTGGCCTGCAGGTCGATCGTCACGACGTCGCCCTCGGCGGCGGCGCGCTCGACCGGGTTGGTGGAGGCGAAGCGCTCGCGGAGCTGCTCCACGGCCTTCTCGACGTCCTCGTCGCTGACCTCAAGGGCGTCGACGGTGACCTCGATGCCGGAGTAGTCCGGAATCTCGATCTCGGGGCGTACGTCAACCTCGGCGGTGAAGGCCAGCAGTTCGCCGTCCTTCAGCTCGGTGATGTCGACCTCGGGCTGACCGAGGACGTTCAGCTCACCCTCGTTGACGGCCTCGGTGTAGAACTTCGGAAGGGCGTCGTTGACGGCCTCCTCCAGCACCGCACCGCGGCCGAAACGCTGGTCGATGACCCGGGCGGGGATCTTGCCCTTGCGGAAGCCCTTCACCGTGACCTGCTGGTTGATCTTCTTGTACGCCGCGTCGAGGCTGTCCTTGAGCTCCTCGAAGGGCACCTCGACAGTGAGCCGAACCCGGGTCGGGTTCAGGGTCTCCACGGCGCTCTTCACGGTTCGGTCTCCTTGTGGCTGACTTCTTGGGGTTCTGCTCCACCGCACTGGAGGCGGCTTCGCGGACCGAGCCCGGTACATCAGACACACGGGCACGCATTTTGCATAGTAACGGCAAGGAGTCGGACTCCCACAATGCGATCTTGCCCGTGGTCTGCGATCTTGCGGGCGGTCCCTGATCCTGCTTGCGGTGGTCCCTGGATCTTGCCGGTGGTCGGGGTGGCCGGATTCGAACCGACGACCTTCCGCTCCCAAAGCGGACGCGCTACCAAGCTGCGCCACACCCCGTCGGTGCGACACGTAGGGTACATGCAGTCAGGCGGTGCATCGGCCGCTTTTCGCGGGCGTCACCGAACGCGACACCGGGTGGCCGCGATCGGGTGTGCGGGCAGCGCCCGCGACCCGCTACGATGCTTCACGTGCCGTCGGCCCCCCGGGCCTGCGGTGCGGCTTTGCGGGCGTAGCTCAATGGTAGAGCCCTAGTCTTCCAAACTAGCTACGCGGGTTCGATTCCCGTCGCCCGCTCCATGCTTGGGCCCGGTCCGGCGAATTCCTCGCCGGACCGGGCCTTTTGCGTTCCATATGCGCTTCGCCCGTGCGCGGTCCGCCGCCCGTGCCGGAGCGCGGGCGGCGGA